>JAQCDI010000197.1 GCA_027620595.1 Bacteroidota bacterium
CCATCAGAAGATGGCCGGCCCTTTTTCCATATGGCACGGCGGGCCGGAACAGGGTTCGCCCGGAAAGAGGGCAATGGCGCTTGCCCCATGGCGGACAAACCGATATTCTTGGACGTCTTCCACCTCCCACCCGAATCAGTCATCATGGAGCGTCATTTCAGGCGAGATATCGACGAACTGGCCGTCATCGTGCCCTTCCTGTCGGAGGCGGCCGACGTGCTGGAATTGGACTCGGGTGCAGTTTTCGCGCTCAACATGGTGGTGGAGGAGCTTTTCACCAACATGGTCAAGTACAATGGCATGGGTGCCGACGACATCATGGTGGGAGTGGAACGCAACGGAGACTGGATGACGGTCCATCTGGTGGACTTCGATTCCGAGCCCTTCGACTACACGGAGAGCAAGGAAGTGGACATTTCGGCACCCCTGCATGCACGCAAGCCGGGCGGGCTGGGTATCCATCTCGTCAAACGGTTCATGGACGAAGTGATGTACGAATACAAGGATCGCAAAACGACCATCCGCCTGGGGAAGAAGCTGACCAACCATGCTTGAAATCATTCGGGAAAACGCACAGACCGTCCGGCTCAAAGGTCGCCTGGATGCCACACAGTCGGAAATGGCCTTCACGGAGTTCGACACGTTCTCGGGAGAGGTGACGGTCCACTTCGACCAGCTGGAGTACATCAGCAGTGCCGGCCTGTCCGTACTGCTGCACACCCAGCAACGCCTGTCGGGTTCAGGCGGTATGCTCCGGCTTCGGGGCCTGAATCCCCATGTCCGGCTTGTCTTCGAATATGCCGGATTCGACCAGATTTTCGATATGGGCTGAATCTTTCCAACTTTGCCTGGACTGCGCTGTAATTGCTACGGAAAGCGTCATGAACGAACAGAATGATGACCTGCTGATCGAACGGGCCCTCCAGGGTGAGCGGTCTGCTTTCGGACAGCTGGTTCAGCGATATCAGACTGCCGTGTATTCCGTTGCCTTCAACGTGCTGCGCAATGCAGCCGATGCGGAGGACGCGGCACAGTCCGCCTTCTTGAAGGCGTATGAAAACCTGGATCGCTACAAGCCTGAATTCAAGTTCTTCAGCTGGCTCTACCGCATTGCTGTAAACGAGTCCATCAACCTGCGCCGCAAGAAAAAACCTGTCACAGGCGTCGAATACGCCGAGGCGGTTGAGGAGCATGGAACGGACGATGTCATTGCGGAGCACGAGATGGAGGACCGAATCGGGGAGGCGCTCATGGAACTCAACCCCCATGACCGTGCCATCATCATTCTGCGTCACTATCAGGACTTTTCCTATCCGGATATCGCCTACATCATGGATATCACGGAGAAGAAGGTGAAGTCGCGGCTCTTCACGGCCCGTCAGCGCCTGCGCCAGATTTTTGAACAATGCGGAATATCGATCCAGGCATGAACCCAGCAATCCTCGAGCTCATCCAGACCGAAATCGACGGCCAGAACACGCCGTCCGAATCCAGCCGTCTCGCCGACCTTTGTCGGCAGGACCCGGCCATCCAGCGTGAGCTGGATGCCGCCCGAGCCATTGGTCGCGCTCTCGATACCCTGTCGGACGCCCGTCTGCCGGACGGCTTCACGGCCCGGGTCATGGACGCCCTGCCGGACGAGCCTGCCTGGGCGCGTCATCGGGCTCCCAGCCGCGCTCCCAGCCGTGCGCCGATCCGCTCTTCCGTGGGCATTTTCTCCCGACCGTGGGTCAACCTGGCGTACGGGGTTGTGGTGGGCGTCTTTGTGACGTTTGCTGCCATGTCCACCCTGGATTCCGAATCGTCCCTGACCGGTGTGTCCGGATCGATGGGCGCCGCCGGTGGAGATCCTGTCATCTCCGAGACCGTGACGCTGTCTCCTGACGCCACGATCGGCGTTCAGGCCGTTATCGAAGGGGAGGTCCTCACCGTTCGCATCAACGGCATCCTCCCGGATGGGACCCTTCCCTCCATCGTTTTTGAGCAGGCCGATGGTTCGATCGTGACCGTTCCGATCCACCTCCCCTGACGCCTTGTCCGGTATTGGCATGTCGCCAAATCAGGTCAAGATGCCTGACGTTCGACCCAGCAAATGCTCGCCATCCACATCCTGATCAGCCTCATGCCGGTGGTTTTCTTCCTGGCAGGTTTGGTGTTAATCGACAGTTACAAGCTGGTGCGTTTCCGGGCGGTGGGGTCGGCATTGGCCGCGGGTCTGCTGTCCGCCGGTGCGGCATGGTTTGTCAATACCGGACTGCTTGACATCCTTCCCGTGGATCACCAGACGTTCACCCGGTATGTGGCTCCCCTCTCCGAGGAAGCGCTCAAGGCCCTGTGGATCGTGTTCATCATCACGTCGGACCGGGTGGGTTTCAGCGTGGATGCGGCCATCCTGGGGTTTGCCGTCGGAGCAGGATTCGGGGTGCTCGAAAACATCTATTACCTCGGCGCCCTGGATGCGGGCACCCAGACCTGGGTGATCCGCGGATTCGGAACGGCCATCATGCACGGTGTTGCGACCACCGTGTTCTCCGTCGTGCTCCGGACGGTGGCCCATGATTCGAAGCGGTCGAGGTGGCTGGGCGGTCTCCTGGCCTTTGTGCTTGCTGCTGCGCTGCACAGCATCTACAATCATTTCCCGTTTTCTCCCCTGGTGTCCACCGCCATCCTCATCATCATGGCACCCTTGCTCGTGATGGTGCTGTTCCACCAGAGCGAGCGTCAGACCCGGTCGTGGCTGGGAACCGGATTCGACACCGACCAGGAACTCATGACCCTGCTCATGAGCGGAAATTTCGGGGCGTCCCGGATCGGTCAGTACCTGTCCTCCCTCCGGGAGCACTTCGAAGGGCCCATTGTGGCCGACATGCTGTGTCTGATCCGGATCCGGGTGGAGCTCTCCATCCGGGCCAAGGGACTGCTGATGATGCGCGAGGCGGGCTTCACGCCACCCCCCGATGAAAGCGTCAAAGCCAAATTCAGGGAGCTGGAGTACCTGGAAGCGTCCATTGGCCGGGCCGGCATGATGGCCATCGATCCCATCCAGCGATGGTCGAGCAAGGAGCTCTGGCAACTCAACATGCTCTCCGACGGGTAAATCTCAGCAGAGGCCGCTCTGGCGGCATCGCCGCTCTTCCTGCTTGCGTCGGATCAGCGTCAGGCCGACCAGGGTGAAAATGCCCAGCACGGTCAAAAGGACTATCCAGCCACCGAGAACCACATGGCCGGATTCGGTCGACGCCTTAGCATACTCGATCAGAAGCTGCTGATCAGCCGGGACATCGGGGTTGGTCGAGATGGCGTGGGTTGCGTGACGTGCGTGTTCCGAATAATGGGACACGAAGTCGAAGGGCTTGGCAAAGAGTACGGCCATAAAGGCCGCTGCAGCCAGCAGGAGGAGGGTGCGTTTCATGGCGGTTCCGGTGAGTGGCGGAGCTGCTCGCACGGGCAGCTCCGCCACAATGGTATTCCATCGGAAGTGCATTGTAAAGATACCATGAAGGCGATCCGGGCTTCAGGATCTCGAACCCCTTGGACACCAACAGATTGGAGTCAGGAAAATATACCCTCCAGGCGGTTCAGGCAGCTCGTCCAACCCTCGTTGTGGCCCTCGGTGGCCTCTGCAACGGGGAAATGCTCATGTGTCAGTACCACTTCGGTGGCTTCTCCCGCCGGACGGAATTGCACGGTAACCAGGGTATCCACACCCATGCGGTAGTCCTCCTCGACCCAGTCCCAGTTATAGGCCAGTCGGTGCGGGGCATCGACCTCCGTATAGACGCCCACAGCGGTGTGCTTACCACCTTCGGGCGTGCGCATGTGCAAGGTGTAGGCGCCGCCTACCCGTAGATCCACTTCGTAGTCGATATGGTCGCTGCCTTCTGGCGCAGCCCAGCGGGCCAGCAATTCCGGTCGGGTCCAGGCCTGCCAGACCTTCTCGACCGGGGCCGGAATCATGCGGGTAATGTGCAGGGTGGTTTCCGTGGTTCGGACGGTGTTCATGACGGGCTCCTCTCGGTAACGGGGTTTCAGGAAGACGGCTCTCCTTCTTCAAACCAGCGGGAGAGCGCGTCGAGTTGCTGTTCCCAGAACACCCGGTAGAAGGCCACCCAGTCCGCAGCGGCGCGCATGGGGCGTGCATCCAGCGAACAGCGGCTCACCCTGCCGTCACGGGTCGTCGAGACCAGGCCAGCCTGTTCGAGTACCCGAAGGTGTTTCGAAATGGCCGGGCGGGACATGGCAAACGGAGCCGCCAGCTCACCAACCGTGGACGGACCGCTGGCCAGTCGGGCCAGGATCGAGCGACGGGTGGGATCGGACAGCGCGCCGAAGGTCAGGTCGAGCTGCTGTGAGCGGGAATCTTCCGGAGGGATGGGATGTGTACTGGTAACCATACGGTTACCAAAATAGATGTCCGTGCCGATGGCGTCAATACCCGATTCCCATTCTTGATCGCCGAGGTCCCCGTGTGCATCTTGCTGCCGAACGAATCCGCAGCCACGCGCCATGTCCTGGATCAAGAACGCCCTCATCGATCTCGCCGTCACGGCCGTCATTGCCGTCCACGCGTTTGCCGACGTCCACTGGACCTGGTGGGTCATTGCCATCTACACACCGCTGATGGTGCTGCTCAAGCTTTTCGCCCTCTCGGGAGCGGCACATGCCGTCCAGCAGAAGGCCGATGGCGTTCCCGTCTGGTTCTACCATGTACTCTACGGAGCCAATCTGCTGCTCCTGTTGAAAGCCCCGTTCTACGAGGCAGCCGCTGGCTGGGCCCTTATCTGGGTGCTTTCCGTCGTGGCGGAATCCCGCCGCCCGCGTTCCAAGAAGAAGTAGTCCTCCGCATTGCTGACGAACTACTATACCCTCCGTGCCCTCGTCGCGGAATGGGAGCCCCTGCTGAAGGGAAGCCGGCTGGTCGATGCCTATTCCCAGCACAAAGGCAGTCTCATCCTGGTCCTGGAAACGAGCGATGGCTCCCTGCATTCGCTCAATCTCTCGGTCCAGGCGCCCAACCGCCACCTGTTCCGGTATGAGGGGGTGAACCGTGCAAGGCGCAATGTCGTGGATCATTTCCCGCGGTTGCGGGGCCGCGTCGTGGGTGCACTGTCGCTGGCTCCGGAAGATCGGCTCGTGACCCTGCACTTTGACGATGACCATCGGTTGATCCTGGTGCCTTTCGGCAACGCGGCCAATGCCGTACACGTGCACGGAGGGGAGGGAGTCGTGGACGGATTCAAGGGACACCTGCTGGAAGAGGCTCCCTCCGCCCGCCCTGCGGCCATGCCCCACACCGTGGAAGAGGTGGAGGCCCTCCTCCGATCGGGCAGGCCCGCACGAAAGCTGTGGCCGTTGCTCTCCGGGCCGCTGGCAGACGAACTGCTG
>JAQCDI010000198.1 GCA_027620595.1 Bacteroidota bacterium
CCATTCATGGGAACGAGCAACTACTTCTTGCCGTCGCCGTCGGCTTCTGCCTTGGCTTCGTCAGGCTTGTCCTGTGCTGCCTCAGCAGGCCCGGGCTCGGGCGCATCACGCGGTTCCACGTCCATTGCTTCGTCCTCCGCCACGGCATCATCGGCCTCGTCATCCTTCTTCTTCAAAGTCGACTTTTTCTTCTTCTTCCGGAAGGAGAGTTCGCCCGTATCCTTTTTCTCGTCGTAGGAAATGATCAGGGTGTCATTCTCGCCGAGGTCGTGGCCCAGGATGGCCTCGGCCATCGGGTCTTCGACATACTTCTGCAGGGCCCGACGCAGTGGGCGCGCACCGAACTTGGCGTCGTACCCCTTGTCGACAAGGAATTTCTTGGCCGAATCCTCCAGCTCCACCGTGACTCCGACATCCATGGCGCGTCCGAACAACTCGGCAGCCATGAGGTCGATGATCTCGGTGATGTGCTTCTTCTCGAGCGGGTGGAAGACGATCACGTCGTCGATACGGTTCAGGAACTCGGGATTGAATACCCGCTTGAGTGCATCCTCGACCGTGGACTTGAGGGTCTGGTAGTTGAATTCCTGATCCCCCTGCGAGAAGCCGATGCCCTTGCCCAGGTTCTTGATGTCCCGCGCCCCGATGTTCGAGGTCATGATGATGATCGTGTTGCGGAAGTCCACCTTCCGTCCCAGACCATCCGTGAGCAGGCCATCGTCGAGAACCTGCAACAGGATGTTGAACACGTCCGGATGGGCCTTCTCGATCTCGTCGAGCAACACCACCGAGTAAGGCTTGCGACGGACCTTCTCGGTCAGCTGACCGCCTTCCTCATACCCAACATAGCCGGGAGGCGCACCCACGAGGCGGGACACGGAGAATTTCTCCATGTACTCGCTCATGTCGATGCGGATCATTGCGTCCTGGGAGTCGAAGAGGTACTGCGTGAGCACCTTGGCCAGTTCCGTCTTTCCGACACCGGTGGGGCCGAGGAAGATGAAGCTCCCGATCGGGCGTTTCGGATCCTTGAGGCCGGCACGGGTACGTCGGATGGAACGGGACAGCTTCTTGATGGCCTCGTCCTGGCCGATGACCTTGCCCTGGAGCTCGATCTCCATGTTGAGGAGCTTCTTCGTCTCGGGCTCGGAGATCTTGTCCACGGGAACGCCGGTCATCATGGCAACGACTTCGGCGATGTCCTGTGGTCCCACGTCGTGGATTTCGTTCTCGGACTTCTCTTCCCAGTCCTTCTTGGCCTGCTCAAGCTGCTCAAGAAGTTTCTTCTCCTTGTCCCGCAACTGGGCGGCTTCTTCGAATTTCTGGCTCTTGACGACCCGGTTCTTCTCTTCACGGACGGCTTCGACGTCCGCTTCGAGCTTCACGATATCCTCGGGCACCTTGATATTGTTCAGGTGCACGCGGGCTCCGGCCTCGTCAAGTACGTCGATGGCCTTGTCCGGGAGGTAGCGGTCAGTGATGTAGCGTTCGCTCATCTTGACCGTCAGGTCCACCGCCTCGTCCGTGTAGCGGACGTTGTGGTGCGCCTCGTACTTGTCCCGGATGTTGCGAAGGATCTCGGCGGTTTCTTCCGGGGAAGCGGGTTCGACCAGGATCTTCTGAAAACGACGATCCAGCGCGCCGTCCTTCTCGATATGCTGGCGGTACTCATCGAGCGTCGTTGCGCCGATGCACTGGATCTCACCGCGCGCCAGGGCCGGTTTGAACATGTTGGATGCATCCAGGCTGCCAGAAGCACCTCCTGCGCCCACAATGGTGTGCAGCTCGTCGATGAACAGGATGACGTCCGGGCTCTTCTCGAGCTCGTTCATCACCGCCTTCATGCGCTCCTCGAACTGTCCGCGGTACTTCGTGCCGGCCACCAGGGCCGCCAGGTCCAGCGTCACGATACGTTTGTCGTAGAGCACCCGGCTCACCTTGCGCTTGATGATGCGCATGGCCAGGCCTTCGGCAATGGCCGTCTTGCCCACGCCCGGCTCACCGATGAGGACCGGGTTGTTCTTCTTGCGGCGCGAAAGCACCTGCGCCACGCGCTCGATCTCGCGCTCACGACCCACCACGGGGTCCAATTTGTCTTCTTCGGCCAACGCCGTCAAATCCCGGCCGAAGTTGTCCAGGACGGGCGTCTTGCTCTTCTCGCCCTTGCCGCCGCGTTCCTTCGATCCCGAGGCCGAACGGCCGCTGCCGGGCTTGCCGCCGCCGGATGAGGGCGTACTGCCGCCGGCCGAGGCCCGGGTGGTGGGTGCCTTGCCGCTTATGATGGTGTCCAACTCGGAACGCACGGCATCGTAGGTCACCGAGAAGCCCTGCTGCAGGATCTGGGCTGCAAGGTTCTCATCGTCGCGCAGAAGGGAGAGCAGCAGGTGTTCGGTTCCGATCACGTCGCTCTTGTAAAGCTTGGCCTCGAGATAGGTGATCTTGAGCACTTTCTCGGCTTGCTTCGTGAGCGGAATATTGCCTACGGTAAGCGTGCCACCGGTACTGCGCACGGTGTCTTCGATGGACTTCTTGAGCTTGAAGAGGTCGCAACCCAGGTTGCGCAGGATCTTTACGGCGATACCCTCGCCTTCGCGGATGATGCCCAGCAGGAGGTGCTCCGTGCCGATGTAATCGTGACCAAGGCGGATGGCCTCCTCACGACTGTAGGAGATGACGTCCCGGACGCGGTTTGAAAAATTTCCTTCCATGGAGATTGGGTCGTGCCGGAGCCTTCAGGGCGTCCGACCGGATGAGGCTGGTCGGTGTGCTGCCAATCGGCAGTACCCAGCCAAGGTATCTGTTGTCAGGCGGAAAAACTTGAGCCGCAACCACATGTGGCCGTGGCATTGGGGTTCTCGAAGGTGAAGCCGCGGGCATTGAGTCCGTCCTGGTAGTCCACCATCGTACCCATCAGGTACAGGCCGTGTCGCTTGTCCATGTAGACGGTAATGCCATCCACGGTGAACTCCATATCGTGTTCGCGCTTGCGATCGAACCCGAGGATATAACTCATGCCGGAGCAGCCGCCGCCCTTGGCGCCTACCCGCAGGTGGTAGCCGTCCGGGATGTTCTTGGCCGACATGATGTTCCGGATTTCTTCGGCGGCCCGGGCCGTCAGCGAAACGGGACCGGTGCTCTGCAGGACAGGGGCTTCTGTTGCCGTGCTCATGTGTGCTGGGCCACTTTGCTTGGAGGTTTCGGAGCGATGCTACGAACCCTGATGGGGCCAGTTCCGGCCGGATGACGCACAATGCCGGACTTCAACGCGCCTCCACGTGGCCGTCTCCAGCCACTCAAAGCGAGCGCAGCAAACGCGCCAGGGCCTGGGAAATAAGTACTGCCGTCGGTGCCAGAACGCGCTCCTCGATATCGAAGCGGGAATCGTGCAGCACGTAGGCCGTTTCGGGGGAGCCACAAGTCCCTACCCGGAGCAGCATGCCGGGAATGTGGGTCAGGTAGTGGGCAAAATCCTCGGCGCCCATGCTGGGAACGGGGATGTTGAATACCGCGTCCGGCCCGTGCTCTTCGACGATGACGTCCCGCAGGACGTCCACCATCGATCCGTCATTGACGACCGGGGGCGAACCGAGGTCGAAATCGACGTCCACCCGAGCGCCATGGCCTTCCCCGACGTACTTGGCCGTCTGTTCGATCCGGCTCTTGAACACCTCCCGATCGGCGTTGTCCGTGCAGCGGAACGTTCCGCCGAACTCTGCCTCCTCGGGGATCACATTGTAGGCTTCGCCCGCTTGCATGCGGCAGATGGCAATCACGGCCGGTTTGCGCGGGTCGGAGATCCGTCCGAGCATCTGGTACATGTCGGACATGATCTGGGTGGCAATCCAGATGGGATCCGTGGCCTGGTGGGGCCGGGCCGAGTGTCCGGTGGACCCGGCATTGACCCGGATTCGGAACCGGTCGACAGAGGCTGTCACGGCGCCCTTCATGAGGCCGTAGCGCCCGGCTTCAATGGTCGGATCCACGTGCGAGGCCATGACGGCTGAAACACCCTCCAGGACGCCGTCCCGGATCATGAGGGGGGCGCCGCTCGGGATGCCTTCCTCGTTGGGCTGGAAGAAGACGCGTACGGTTCCGTGAAGCTGATCACGGTGGTTCTCGAGGAACACAGCCACGCCGATGGCCAAGGCCGTGTGCGCATCATGACCACACAAGTGGGCAACGCCTCTGGTTCGGGACGCATACGGGACCTGCTTCTGATCCTGGATGGGAAGGGCGTCGATATCGGCCCGATACGCCACCATCGGTCCGGGATGATAGCCCTTGATATCTACATACAGTCCCGTCTCCGCCAACGGTCCGACCACGTTCAATCCGTGGGTCTCCAGTACTTCACGGATGAAGCGGGATGTCTTGAATTCGCGAAGGCCGATCTCGGGGTTCCTGTGCAGATGACGTCGAACGCGGACCAACAAACGGGCCAGCCGTTCGGGTTCCTTGGGGTCGGCGTGGAAACCGTCGGGGGTGTCGAGCGTCGGGGCTTCGTTCGCGGAAGGAAGGGCCATGAAGCAGGAAATGATGGGTCGGCGTGTCAGGTACCGGGATGGAGTCCGCATGGGCCGGCGGACGACAACAATATACGAAGGGGAGCCTCCCCCGTGCACGGTACCCAGGGGTCAGACCATGCCCCAGCGCTTGCGGAAGAACCACTCCAGCGTGAGCAGCAGCAGGATCACGGCCAGGAACGGAAGGCGTTGCCAGAGCCGGATCTGGGAGAGGCTCGACTCCGTCGCAGGCCGGTAGGTAGCCGCACTCCGGATGGCTTCTGCCAGTCCGCTCACGTCCGACGACACCACCATGGCGCCTCCCGAGCGGGACGCGATCTGGCGCATCAGGTCGAAGTCGGCCCGGGTCTGCCGGTACTCCAGCGTACGTCGTCCGACAGAGAACGCACCGCCATCCGTGCCGACCTCCGCATCCTCGAAGGCGGCCGTTGCTCTGAAAGTGTAGGCCCCCGCAGGCAGTGCGCCCAGGTCCAACGAGAATCGGCCATTGCCCTGTGGCTGCATCTCATAGGGGAATACCTGTCCCGAAGGACTGGTCAGGCGCAGAGCCAGAGATGCGTCCGGAAGTGGGCGCAAGGCTTCGTCATAGACCTCTCCGCGGAACAGGATGGATTCCCCTTCGGCAAAGGAGCTTTCCACCGGGGAAACCCGCACCAGCCGATCGTCATCGGCTGCGTAGAGCCACTGCACGAGGTTGCCCATGAGTTGGGCGAACCGCGCAGCCTCCGGCTCGAGGTCTTCCGGGACAAGTGTCCAGCGCCAGAAGCCATGTGCGGTCAGGGCTGCCGTCTTGACCTGGCCACGGCGCATCACGGCGAGCACCGGGTCGGGAAGCGAAACACCCCGGATCTCCGA
>JAQCDI010000199.1 GCA_027620595.1 Bacteroidota bacterium
GGCGGGTTCGTTGGCGGATCGGGTCAGGGTGCGGTGAGGACGATTGGTGTGCCACGATGCAGCCGGTCCGTGAGACCGAGCTCCTTGGCGGCCGCGAAGATCTCCTCGGGCCCGGTGGCGTGGTGCAATTCGCCCTCCAGCTTGTCGTAGGTCATTTCGAGCGCCAGTTGCTCGTTGCGCAGCTGCTGCACCTCGGTGAGCAGGTCCTGCGTGGCGAACACATGACCCACAAAGAGGGTGAAAACCGTGGCCAGGGCCAGGATGATGACGACGAATCGCGCGGTGGATACGGCACCGAACCAGTGGTCCACCTCGGGCCGCGCATTCTGCTGCACGATGTTCGAATCAGCCAGGTCATGCCAAGAGGGCAGCGTGCCCGGAGCGATCTGGAGGGTCTTGGCCGGGGCCGTTTTCCGAGAGGCGGTCTTGCTTGCACGGGAAGGCCGTGAAGAGGAGGCGCGCGGGGAAGCCGGCTTGCTGGCTGTTTTCTGGCTCGACGCTGTTTTCTGGCTCGACGCTGTTTTCTGGCTCGACGCTTTGCGTGAGGCTGCTTTCTTGCGCGGGCTGTCCTCTGCGGCAGAAGAAGAAGACACGTTTCGGCTGTTGCTGGCCGTAGTGCGCGGCTTGCTGACGGTCCGCTTGGCCGGCGTAGCGCCTGGGCGGGCGCTTTCCGATCGGGTCTTTACAAAGCGCACGGGCTTCTTCGCCGGGGATCCGGTCGAAGTCGAAGATGTCCGTTTTTTCGAGAGTGCCATGGTCAGTCAGGGTGGCGTGCGCTTGGTTCGGTGTCATTCCGTCGTTGGGCCACGCGCAATCGCGCGCTGCGGCTGCGCGGGTTGGCCTGGATCTCGGCTTCGCTCGCCACAATGGGCTTGCGGGTCAGGTCCTCCCAGGGTGTGATCGCATTGCCGTAGAGGTCCCGATGCAGCGAGCCCTCCCGGTTGCCGGTCCTCAGGATGCGCTTGACACGACGATCTTCGAGGGAGTGGTAGCTGATGACGGCGATACGGCCGCCGGTAGCCACCAGTCGGGGTGCGGCGTCAAGGATGCGATCCAGACTTTCGAGTTCGTCGTTGACGGCTATGCGGAGGGCCTGGAAGACCCGGGCCAGGGTCTTGCTCTCCTGTCCGCGGGGAGCGGCTGCTTCCACGACGTCGGCCAGCGCTGCCGTGGTCCCGATCGGACGGGCTGCGGCAATGGCATGGGCCAGGCGAGGTGCTTTGGGCTCTTCACCGAAGCGGGACAGGACACGGATCAGATCCCCGATGTCGAGGCGATTGACCAGTGCAGCCGCATCCTCGCCCATCGAAGCATCCATGCGCATGTCCAGGGGACCATCGAACCGGTGGCTGAACCCGCGGGCCGGTGCATCGAACTGGTGTGAGGACACGCCCAGATCGAGGAGCAATCCCTGGACCTGGTGGATATCCCGTTCGGCCAGCAGCTGGGGTGCGTCGGCAAAGTTGCCTTTGATGAGCACCAGACGGCCTGCTTCCAGGGCGGGCGCCAATCGGCGGGCCGCCTCGGCCAGGGCGTCGTCGTCCCGGTCAATGGCCAGGACGCGTCCTTCGGGAGCCAGCACCGAGAGCAAGGCCTCGGTGTGTCCCCCACCGCCCAGGGTCCCGTCCACGTAGATCCCTGAAGGATCGGTCACGAGGTGACGGATGACATCATTCCAAAGAACAGGCGCGTGATACCCGGAAGCATGTCTCAGGAGGTGCTCCGAATCATCACGCGCATTCACATGTGG
The DNA here is from genome assembly GCA_027620595.1 of Bacteroidota bacterium. Lineage (GTDB taxonomy): Bacteria > Bacteroidota > Rhodothermia > Rhodothermales > UBA10348 > JAAZVD01. Next base: position 1,751 of record JAQCDI010000199.1, read on the forward strand.
TTCCAGTTTGTGTGTTGGCAGCCGGATCAGGTCCCCATGACTTGTTCTGCCAGGGTTTCCGGATCAATCGTCTGCTCCTGCAGGTAATCGTCAAAGGCCGTCGGGTCCCATATCTCGATATGATCCATGGAGCCGATGATGAGCGCCCGCTCCCCGATACCGGCGTAGTCGGCCAGTGCCTTGGGCAGCGAGATGCGTCCCTGACCATCGAGCGACGCTTCCTCGGCCCACATGAGGATCATGCGGACCAGGTGTCGGGCGTTGCGGTTGTTCAGGTTCAGGGCCGCATATTCCTCTTCCTTGTGTTTCCACTCATCCTGCGGGTACGCATAGATGCACTTCTCAAAGCCTTTCGTCAGGGTAAACGTCCCCTGGGCTTCCGGCGTCAATGCACTGCGCATCTTGGCCGGAATGGCAACCCGTCCTTTGGCGTCGACGGAGTACGCTGCCTGTCCCTTGAAACGTGCCATGAGTGAGGAGTGAAACGAGCACCCGGGGTTGCAGTACCGTTTTCAACGACGATGTGCGCACGCCACTTTGACGTCCGCCCTATCGCCCATTGGCAGGATCGGTGGGGAATTCAGTGGTGGGAAAACTCCCCACTTTTCCCCACTTTGCGTGTAAGGTACGGTTTACGGGTGGAAAGTCAAGCAAAAACGGTCATTGGAATCCACACCCAATCGCCGTTCTGAGCGCTCCAGAGAGTTTTCAGGAGGATTTGGGGGAATCGTGGAGCGCGGTGGGGAGGATTTGGGGAGTAATTGTGGATCAAGTGCCGGGTTATCCACATATATCCACATCCGGTGGTGCTTGCAGCCTCCTTGCCGGATCGCTCTCCCTCCCCACCCGAGGTTCGCCCGTGAGAACTTGGCCCCGCCCCCTCCTGGCGCTCTTGATCCTCTCTGCCATCCGGTGTTCTTCTTCGACAGGTCCGGAGCCCGACATGTGCCTGCTGGAGCGGGACAGCCTGGAGGCCGCCCTCACGACCGCCTTGGACAATTGGGACCGGGACACGTACTTCACCCTGCTCTTGGAGGAAGGATTCGGGCGAACCTTTTCCCACGCGGTCGGGCAATCCGGCCCAGATGTGCGTTACCGGTCGGCCTCCACATCGAAATGGGTGACGTCCACCGTGATCCTGGACCTCGTCCAGCAGGGCCGGCTTTCGCTGGGTGACCATCCCCAGCAGTACATCCCGTGGTGGCCCACCTCGGGCAACGCATCGCTGATCACGCTGGAGCAGCTCCTGTCCTTTACCTCAGGCCTCTCCGGGGAACCCCCGTGCATCCATTTGCCGGGTGCCGACTTCACGTCCTGCGCCCTCTCGATCCTGGATGTGAACACGCCGCTGGCAACGCCGGGCCAATCCTTCCACTACGGTTCGTCCCACATGCAGCTGGCCGGATTGATGGCCATCCGCGCCAGCGGAGCGAGTGATTGGTCCGAGGTCTTTGCCCGATTCCAGGAACGGACAGGCCTGTTTCCCACATCGACCTATGATCTTCCCTCGACAGACAACCCCCGGCTTGCCGGCGGCATGCACTGGACCGGGGCGGAATACATGGCCTTCCTGGACGCGCTGACCGACGGAACGGTCTTGACCGAGCCATTGCGGGTTGAGATGGTCGTGGACCGGCTCTTCGGCATTCCGATCGAGTATTCGCCGGTCACCGAGGGCCTGGGTCGGGAATGGCATTACGGCCTGGGACTGTGGCTGGAATGCGACGGCGTCACGACGAGCTGCACCCGGGATCCGGTGCTCTCCAGCGACGGAGCCTACGGCGCCTACCCCTTCATAGACCGCGAAGGTGGCTACTTCGGGATCGTGGCCCGGGAAGGAAGCCTGACCAGTTTCGACGAAGGATACCGCATGGTGGCCGCGTTGCGCCCCACCATCGAGGCGTGGGCCGCAGCCGACTGCAACTGACCGGGATACGGGCGAACCGCGTTCCTGCGCGGTTCGGCACCGAAAAGGACCTACATCTTGGCCGAGGCCAGGTGGAGCTTTTTCTCGCGCCGGGGGCCCTTTGGCTGTGTGATGTTGTCCATTTCCTTGGCATACTCCACGCAGGCGCGCACGAAGGAATGGAAAAGCGGGTGGGGATTGCCAACCGTGGAACGGTACTCGGGGTGGAACTGCACGCCCACGAACCAGCGTTTCTCGGGGAGCTCCACGATTTCCACGAGGTCCCGCTTGGGGTTGACTCCCGTGAACTGCATGCCGTGCTCGGCCAACTTGTAGCGGAGCACGTTGTTGAGCTCGTAGCGGTGGCGGTGCCGCTCCTTGACCTTGTCGCGGCCATAGATCTCTGCCGCCTTCGAGCCCTCCGTCAGTTGGCAGGTATATGCGCCGAGACGCATCGTGCCGCCTTTCTCGGAGATCTTCTTCTGCTCCTCCATGAGGTCGATGACCGGATGGGCCGTTTCGGGATCGAACTCGGTGGAGTTGGCCTTTTCCCAGCCGCAGACATTGCGGGCATACTCGATGACCGAGCACTGCATGCCGAGGCAAATGCCGAAAAACGGGATATCGTTCTCGCGGGCGTAGCGAACGGCCTCGATCTTGCCCTCGATGCCACGGTCCCCGAAGCCTGGCGCCACGAGGACCCCATTGGCTCCGGCCAGCTTCTGGGCCACGTTGGCCGCCGTCAGGTCGTCCGACAGGATCTGCGCCAGCTCGACCTGCACACCGTTGGCGGCGCCAGCCAGGATGAAGCTCTCCGAAATGGACTTGTAGGCGTCCTGATGCTCGACATATTTGCCCACCAGGGCAATGCGAACCTTGCCTTCGGGCTCCTTGAGTTGCCGCAGGAAGCGCACCCAGGCGTCCATGTCCGGCGCTTCAAGCACCTTGCCAGCGAAATCCTCTGTCATGTGGAGGCGCTCCACGGCAATCTCGTCCAGGCCCTGCTCCTTCATGAGCAGGGGCACCTCGTAGATGGACTCGGCGTCCTGCGAGGCGATGACGGCGCGCTTCTCGACGTTGCAGAAAAGGGCCAGCTTGCGACGCACGTCCTCGGTCATGGGCCGGTCCGTGCGGCAGACCAGCACGTCGGGCTGCAGGCCGAACGAGAGCAGCGTCTTGACCGAGTGCTGGCTGGGTTTGGACTTGACCTCTCCGGCGGCCTCGAGATAGGGCAGCAGGGTGAGGTGGATGTTGAGGGTGTTCCGGCTGCCGAGTTCGTAGCGCAGCTGCCGGATGGCCTCGAGATAGGGCTGCCCTTCGATGTCCCCCACCGTTCCCCCTATCTCGGTGATCACGACATCATAGTCGCCGGTCTCACCCAGCTTGAGCATCCAATGCTTGATTTCATCAATGATGTGGGGCACGACCTGGACCGTCTTGCCGAGGTAGGCGCCCGAACGCTCCTTCTTGATGACCTCGAGGTAGATGCGGCCCGTGGTCACGTTGTTGGCCTGGCTCGTGGCCACACCCAGGAAGCGCTCATAGTGCCCCAGGTCCAGATCCGTCTCGGCCCCATCCTCGGTCACGTAGACCTCCCCGTGCTCG
>JAQCDI010000200.1 GCA_027620595.1 Bacteroidota bacterium
GGAGCACGCGGGAGTCCGTCGGTTCGGCCAACGAATCCGGGGAGATCGCAAGGGAGTCCGTCGGCACGCCGAGGGAATCCTTGGCGACCAGCGACGAATCGGGCGCAGGCGGCGGCGGAGGCGTTTTCAATTCCTCGAGAGCGACCTTGAGTTTCGAAGCCCGATCCCCGAGTGCTGTCCGACCCGCTTTTGCCACGACATAATCCAGGATGTCCTCGATGCGGAACGGCTCCACCTTGACCTCGGGCCGTTCCTGCACTTGCGGGGATCCTGGCGGACCTGCGGAGGATCCGACAACAGGGAGTCCGGCCATGACGGCGGCGGCATCGGCCACGGCTACGGAATCCGAAGGCATCCCGGCCTGCGTGCTGTCAACACGGGCGTCCTCGGTCGCTTCCATGTCGGACAGACCCGGCGCTACGGACGTTGTCGAATCGGGAGTGACCGGCGTGAAATCGCCAGCCAGCGTAGCGGTCGAGTCGGCAGCAGCCGAGTCGGAAGCAACCGGACCAGCACCGCTGGCCGTGGAGGCAGCCGAGTCGGCAGGCATCGCGCTCTCGCCGAGGGCACCCTCCGGAATGCTGACATCAACAGCTGCCGTGTCGAGCGGGAATCGTTTGGGCCACAATCGATGCATCAGATCATGGGCCACACCGTGCCGGATGGGCAGGAAGATGGCAGCGGAGTCCGCTTCCGCATGCAGGAGGTGCAGCTGACCTGCGGCGTACGCGGCTTTGGGGCTCTCGGGGAAATCTTCCCACAGGACCGCCACCGTCAGCAGGGAGTCCATGGCATGCTCATGCTGCGCTTCTTTCAGCAGGATGGCCTGCTCAAACGCCATCGTCGCCATGGTCGACGAATCGGCCCGGATACTCAGGTCGGGCTCCAGACCCAGCCGCTCCCTCACGTCCGGAATGAAGTCCGAAGCGGGGTAACTGGCCAACAGGTCCCGATAGAGCCGCTCGGCGGAAAGGGTGTCTCCCAATGCGCGCTGCACCTCGGCCAGGGCGTATTGGGCGCGGGGCGCCACGACGTCGCCCGCATCCTCCTCGATGACCGTCCGATACCAGACGGCGGCTGAATCCGGCTGACTCATGCCCAGGAAGAGGACGTTGCCCAATTCATAGCGTGCCGCAGCCCGGGAGGCCCGCATCTTGGCCTGGGCGGTCGAATCCTTGGGTACGGCCGAATCGTCAATCTCCGGGAGCACATCGGGTGCCACTTCCTCCAGCACGGCTTCCTGCTCAGCCAACTGCTCTTCCGACAGGTCTGCCTGGGCTGTACTTATGGCGGCGGAACGACGCCAGTTCGGAACCAGGGGACGCCGTCCCCAGATGTTCTGGAATGCTTGTCGGCCCTCCTGCGCCCGGATGGGGTCCTTGTGGAAGAGATATCCCCCAGCATTGCCGGTCGGGTCCTCCGGCGTCGGAATCACCTTGCCGGGCTGGGTACCCCGGTTCATCACCGGATCGGACGACGCTCCTTCCCGAAAAGCCGCTTCCCGCTGACGCTCGGCCAGAATCCGCCGCTGTTCCGCCAATTCGGCAGCCCGCTGCTGGCGCAGCTCCATGATCTTCGCCTCATAGGCTTCCGGCGGCAGACTGCCCAGCCAGAGCAACGAGTCGAACCGCGCCACCTGTTCGTGGACGCGGGCATAGGTACCAAAGCTTGTTTTCAGGTCCTGAGCATCCGTGATGGCCTCTGGAGCCTGGAGGTCGGATTCGGCCGCCACGGCCCGCCCCGTGGTGCGCGCACCTCCTGTCCTCACGGCCGTGGCGGCCGAATCGTAGTAGGCAGCGGCCATGACATAATCCCCGAGCTGATCCCGGTAGAGCTCGGCCAGCGCATAATGGATCCGACCGCGCAGGGTACCGATGGACGCTCCCGGAGGCAGGGCCAGCGGATCATAGAGGAGCTCGTCATAGAGCACCATGGCCTCGTCGATGGCTCCCAGTTCCTGCAGGATGCGGGCGCGCAGATAGCGCAGTTCACCGAGTTTGGAGACATTCTTGTCATCCCGCTCCAGCCGCCGGATCTCCAGAAGGGCCCGCTCCGGATCCACGAAGCGTCCGTCGACCCGTGCGGCAGAATACCGGGCGGCGAAGTCCAGTTCGTAGGGAGCCGGGTAGTTGCGCACATTGTGATACGCCTGCACCGCTTCCGGATACCGATCCAGCGTCTCCTGGACCTGACCGAGCAGATACGATGCTCGCGCAGCCAATTCCTTGTCCTTGATGGCATCGATGCCTGCCACGAGGTGATCAGCCGCCTCCTCCCACAGCTCCTGCTGGATGGCCAATTCGGCCAACAGCAACCGATCCTGGGCCACCCATTCCCTGTCGGCGTCCTCGATGGCCATGGCCAGGGTCAGCTCTTCCAGCGCCGCTTCATAGGCACCGCTCGTAATCAGGGACCGCGCCAGCCAGAAGCGCGCCTCATCGGCAAGACCGGTTTCCATGGAGATCACTTCGGAGAATTTCTGGACCGCTCCGACGTAGTTCTCCTGATAGAAGTACGATTTCCCGATAAGCATCAGGGCGTCGTCCACCCACTTGGAATCCGGGTGTTCACGCAGCAGGTTGGCGCTCTTGAGTACCGTTTGCTCGAACTCCCTCGAGGCGGACATCCCGGTGGTCTTGACGAACAGGGGCAGGTACTGCTCCCGGTTCACGGCCTCGTCGAAGCGCTCGAGGTTCTTGTATCCCGTCTCGAACTGCCGCTCGGCGTTGTAGAACGTGTTGTAGTACGCCGTGAAGTTGCTGTAGCGCTGCCCGATGAACTCTGGCGGCTTGCAGCCGGTGAGTCCGACCAGGACAATAAAAAGTCCAGCCGACATCAGCGGGAATACGGCAGAACGAAAGGACCGATGGGCGCAGGAACGCATGAACGTCTCGTCAGCAGGAAGCGGGTGCGGAGGCACCGGGGGACCAATGCAGGGGATCGTAGCGGTTCGGGCTGACAGTCGATGGGTTGACGTTCGAGGTAGTGGAGGGACTATTCGGGAATCGTGCTGACATGCACCATGTTGGTGCGACCCTTGGCTGGAAGCGGCATGCCGGCCGTGACCACAATGAGGTCGCCGGGCTTTGCAAGCCCTTCCTTGACCAGTCGCTTGTGCACCAGTTCGATGCCCCGGTCCGTGTCGGTCTGGAAAGGCAGGTAAAAACCTTTTGTTCCCCAGGACAGCGCCAAATGCCCCAGGATGCGGCGGTCTCCCGTGAAGGCGTACAACGGGACGTGGGGCCGATGGCGCGCAATCGATCGGGCCGTTGCGCCGGACGCGGTCAGGCAGGCAATGGCCTTGGCTTCCACCTTGTGTGCCAGGAAGAAGGCCGTACGCGAGATGGCTTCGGTGGTCGACGGTGAATCCAGCACGGGGGTCGGATCTACGTCGTTCTCCGTGAAGGCCTTTTCCGCTTCGGCAATCACGGTGGCCATGACCTCCACGGCCCGAATGGGGTTCGCCCCCATGGCCGTCTCCCCGGAAAGCATCACGGCATCGCTGCCGTCCAGTACCGCATTGGCCACGTCGCTGACCTCGGCACGGGTGGGCCGGGGATTCTCGATCATGGATTCGAGCATCTGGGTGGCCGTGATCACCGGTTTGGCACTCTCGAGACAAGCCTTGATGATCCGCTTCTGGGCAAAGGGGACTTTCGAGAGGCGCATCTCGATCCCGAGGTCTCCACGGGCCACCATGACCGCATCGGCGATGTCGATGATCTCGTCGATACAGTCCAGGGCCTCCGGCTTCTCGATCTTGGCCACGACCAGGGCACTGCCCTTGGCCGTCCGGATGCGGTCCACCAGCTGCTGGACATCGGACGGTTTGCGCACGAAGGAGAGCGCAATGATGTCCACCTTGTGCTCGAGGCCAAAGGCCAGATCCTTAAGATCCTTTTCCGTCAGCGCGGGGGTGGATGTCTGGATGTGGGGCAGGTTGACGCCCTTTCGGGACCTGAGCGGCCCGCCTACGCGCACCTTCGTTACGACGTCGAGCCCTTTCTTCTCGATGACCTCCAGCTCAAGATTGCCATCGTCAAGGAGGATCTCCCCTCCGATCTCCACATCCTGGGCAAGTGTCGGGTAGCTGACATACAGCCGGTTTGCCGTGCTCTGGGCCATCGGCTCCGGTGTGATGACCACCTTGCGGCCCTTGATGAGCTGGACTTCGCCGCCAGCCACTTCCCCGACACGCAACTTGGGTCCCTGCAGGTCCTGCAGGATGGCAATCTGGCGACCCTCCTGTTCCGCCGCCTTGCGCACCCGTTCGATCAGCTTGGCATGCCACGCGTGGGTCCCATGGGAAAAGTTCAGTCGGGCCACATCCATCCCGGCGCGGATCAGTTGGCGGATGGTGGCCAGATCGTCCGACGCGGGACCAAGGGTACAGACAATCTTCGTGCGGCGCTGCATAAAGGGCAGGTGGAGTGATTCGGGGCTGGCAAAATACCACTCGCGAACGCGCTCTTCACGGCGTTGTGCCCCGGGGCGAGAGGATCGCACAATTCGGCACCGGCAGGCCACGACTCGTGCGACGGTATCCACCATTCGGCTCCAGACCGCATCCTGACGGACAGCCTCCCGTAGAGCTGTTCAAATGCATCGGAAGTCGCTCTACCATCCTTCACGTTTTCAGACTTGGGAGGGTCAACATGAAAACGAATCAACGCCTTCTGGCCAGAGCGACCAGCATTCTCTGTCTCACAGCCCTGCTGTGGATTCCCCAGGCCGACGCCCAATCCCTTTCCTTCGACGCCCAGTTGGCCTTTGCCGACGGCGCGCACAACGCGGATCATGACGCCGCCTGGCGTGCCGAACTGCCGGTGGATCCGGCTGAGGACGCCTTCGCCGCCTCCATTGACGCACTGCGCCGCAGCGCCCCGGTCATGAGCAAGACCGACTGGAAGACCTACGGTGAGGGCCTGCAGGATGCCCTGGCTTTCGAGCACCAGGGGCTGCGCAATTCGGCCCTGCGCCTCTTCATTGCCTATTCGGAGCGGCTCCAGCTGGGAAATGAGGCCGTGGTGGACCTGATGCGGATCTATCGGGACGACGACTCCGAACAGGCGCGTCGAATGGCGGTCGTAGCCCTGGGCGAGCTCGATTCTGCGCTGGCCGTGGATTACCTCGAACGCAGCCTGGAGTTCGAAGAATCCGATGCGGTGAAGCGCACGATCGCTGCCGTGGTCAACAGTCACCGGGCCGCCTGACACATCGACATTGCCGAAACAGGACGGGCGGCTCCGCGCATGC
>JAQCDI010000201.1 GCA_027620595.1 Bacteroidota bacterium
GGAGAACGGGGTAAGAACGGGATGATGCAGACCCAGGTCGGACTCGGACCTGCCATTCGATTGCATCCGGAGCGCTGGCCGGCGGTGGTGATCTTCCCGCAATTACCTTCTGGCGGAAACTGGACTCCGGCCACCGAGCCATTGGCCATCCAGGCACTGGACCAGACGATGTCCGAATTCCATATCGACCCGGACCGCGTGTACCTGACGGGGCTCTCCATGGGTGGATACGGCAGTCTGTTCCTTGCGGGCCGCCATGCCGGGCGGTTCGCCGCATTGGTGCCCATCGGCTTTTCGGTGGGCCACTACCGAGGCTACCCGTTCCTTCATGGCACCCATCTCGATGCCTCGCTTCAAGGAACGGCAGAAGCGGTTCGCACGCTTCCTGTATGGCTTTTCCACGGTGAAGAAGATCCGGTCTTCCCGGTGGAAATCTCGCGGTCCTTGCACGCGCATCTCGACTCCCTGGGAGCGCAAGCCCACTTCACGGAGTTTCCAGCCGTGGGTCACAATGCCTGGGATCCAGCCTTTGCCGATACAACCATGATCCGCTGGCTCTTCAACCAGCGACGCTCCAACTGAACTCCCGACGTACCGCCATGCCCGTCCTGATTTCTTCACCCACGGTCATCGAAGCTCCGGGCACCCCGCCCAAGCAGATCCTTGAATACATCGGTCGGGTGAATTCATCCACAGAATCGGTCAGCATCGCACACATGCGGAGCCCTTCGGGATGGTCCGAGCCAGGCCAACGACCTGAGTTCGACGAATTCACGCTGGTCCTTCGAGGTACCCTGCACGTTGAAACCGAATCCAGGATCCTTCAGGTGCACGCCGGACAGGCTATCCATTGCAGCGCGGGAGAGTGGATACGCTACAGTTCACCCGGTGCGGATGGAGCCGAATACATCGCGGTGTGCCTCCCCGCATTCGCTCCCGATACGGTCCATCGGGACCCGGAAGGCTGACCTTCTGTCGGCCGGTCAATGCTCCACCGCTCCTTGGCGCTCGAGCGGGAGTTCATCAGCGGAATACGATCTCGCTTACGGCTTCTGTGCCCAGGTCCTGGTTGAGGCGTCGCCGCCACTCTTCGCGCCGAAGATGGAGCTCCTGGCGCCAAGCGGCATTCTTCACCTGGACGAACAGTTTGTCACCGCGTACCCACGCCTTTCCGATATGCGGACGCATCTGCTCGCTCAGCAGTTCTTCCCATACGGCAATGACCTGGCCCCTGGCCAAGGGGCCTTCCAGCTTCGATGAGCGGATCCAGTCGGCCAGGACGTCTTTCAGTGACAGGGTGCGGCGGCTTCTCATAGGCTGAACATAGCGCTTCCAGCCGCGCATGTCGACGTCATCTGTTTTCAGAATCGACCAAAAATGGTTCGGGGGCGCCAGCGATTGGCAGCGAACTGCCCATTGCTGACACCCCCGTAACCACTCATCGGAAGACGCACTGTGCACTACGGCAGCTTTCCGCCGCGTGTTACAGGTTGGATGCATCTTTTTCATAAAAGTCGCCGGCTTGCCCGCACTTTTTCCCGTTTCGCCCCAAAAGCGCCCAAATTGGAGGTTTCATGCAGGGCACAAGGACATGCATGGCTATATTGACGCCCTGATTGGACGGATTCGGACTCCTGTTCTGCCCCCCTTCCTGCCGAGACCCATGGCTCATCTGGACACGTTACTTGCCCGCGCCGGCACCGAGCCGGACCCGACGACCGGAGCGCTGGCCCCGCCCATCCACCCGGCCACCACCTTTGCGCGCAGGGAGGATGGTTCATCCCCGGATGGATTCGTGTATTCGCGCCTGGACAACCCCACCCGACGAAAGCTGCAGGAAGCGCTGGCAGAAGCCGAAGGTGGAGGCGCCTGCGTAGCCCTCGCATCCGGCATGGCTGCCGCCATGACCCTCCTCCAGACCCTGGGATCCGGAGACCATGTGCTGATTCCGCAAGACATCTACTTCGGCGTCCGCCAACTCATTGCCGCCCAATTCGAGCGATGGGGGCTCGCATTCTCGGAAGTGGACATGTCCCGTCCCGACAACGTGCGTGCCGCCTTGCGCCCGTCCACCCGACTCGTTTGGGTGGAATCTCCGTCCAACCCGCAATTGAACGTCACGGACATCGCAGCCGTTGCCCAGGTGGCCCACGAATCAGGTGCTGCCCTGGTCGTGGACAACACCTGGTGCACACCGCTCATCACCCGACCACTGGAATTCGGTGCCGATGTGGTTCTCCACTCGGTGACCAAGTACCTCGGAGGACACTCGGATGTCCTCGGTGGTGCGCTGGTTTTCGCCCACGGAAGCCCCCTGTTCGAACGCACGGATGCCCTGGTCCGGGAAGGCGGCGCGGTGCTGGATCCGTTCGGTGCCTGGCTCACCCTGCGCGGCATGCGATCCCTGGGCCCTCGACTTCGACAGCAGTCCGAAACTGCCGGGCTCCTGGCGGCCTGGCTGGAGCAACATCCGGCTGTGGAGGCCGTGCACTACCCCGGACTGCCGAGCCATCCCGGACATGGTATTGCCCTGCAGCAGATGAAATTGTTCGGCGGGATGCTCTCATTCCGCCTCCGGGAAGGAGAGGGCAAGGCCCTCGATGTCGTTCGGCGGACCCGTCTCTTTGCCAATGCCACGAGTCTGGGCGGTACGGAGAGCCTCATGGAGCACCGGGCCACGGTGGAGGGAGCCGGATCCCCGACGCCGCGCAACCTGCTCCGGATATCCGTCGGCCTTGAAAATGTGGATGACCTGCGCAGCGATTTGGCCCAGGCACTTTGACCGCCTGCCCCGTCCTCGCCCTTACCCGGGACGCCGCTTCCCGATGCCCCCTGCACCTGACCGACGCAATCCGCAGGGATTCCATTTTCCATCGTTTTCATAGCCCGGTCGGTCATTGTAGATTGCGCCCGCGCTGCCTGAAAGCCCTTCCAGCACCGGTAGCCCACTCGCCCTGGTCCAACATCCCTTCGATCCATCCGGCATGAAGCTTCCCTTTTTTCTGGCCCGAAAATTCGTGGCCGCGGAAACCTTAGAAGAGACCCTTCCCGTGGCCGAAGCGCTGCATGCGAAGGGGCTGGGCACCACGCTGGATAAGCTGGGAGAATACATTTCCGACCGCAAGCTGGTCGAGAAGGCCAAACTGGACTACATCCAGCTGATCCGCTCCATCGATGCCGCTTCGGGTAACATCGACAACAACATCTCGATCAAGCTGTCCATGCTCGGGCAGAAGATCGATGAGTCGTTGTGCCTGGACAACCTGCACGAACTGCTGGCCGTCGCCAAGACCACGGGCACCTTTGTCCGGCTGGACATGGAAGGAACGGACGTCACCGAATCCACCATATCCATCTTCGAGAAGGTCTTCCCGGACTACCGCGACAACGTGGGCATCGTACTGCAGGCCTACCTCAAGCGCACGCGGGAAGACGTGGAGCGCATGTGCGAACTGCAGGCGCGGGTCCGCCTGTGCAAAGGGGCTTACAAGGAACCCGCTCACCTGGCCTGGCAGGATATGCCCACGATCCGCGAGCGCTACCTCGAATACATGGAAATGCTGATCAGCAAAGGGCGCTACCCGGGTATCGCCACGCACGATGACTCGCTGATCGCCGCCACCAAGGCCTACGTCTCGGACAACAACATTCCGCACGACCGCTTTGAATTCCAGATGCTGTTCGGCATCCGGCAGGATACCCAGGAAGCCATCGCCGCCGAGGGCTATGGCATGAGGGTCTATGTTCCATTCGGAGACATGTGGTTCCCCTACTATTCCCGCCGGCTGCGCGAGCGCAAGGAGAACGTCTGGTTCATCCTGCGCAACATGTTCAAGAGCTGATCCGCCCATGGTCCTGCACCGCGACTTCCTGATGCGTCAGATCCAGCTGCTGGTGCAGGTCCTCATGAAGGTCCTGCTCAAGAAGGAAGAAGGACAACCCGACGAAGCCCGCTCTCTGCTCGAGGAAGGCATCAGCGAATCGTTCGGCACCGATCTCGACTCCCTGCTGGCCATGGACCGCGAGACATTCATGGCCCTGTGCAGCCCGGCAAGTGCCTTCCACGCCGACCTGGCCGTGGCCCTGGCCGACCTGCTGCGCGAGGACAATTCCCCGGCTGCAGCAGAACGCGCTTTCTGGCTCTACGAAGCGGCCCTGCAACACCGCGCCGCCCTGTCCCTCCCCGCCTTGCAGTGGGTAGAGGATTACAGGCGATCCGCCTGACGACCGCCGCGCCTCAGGCTTCCTGATCGGCGAGCCAACGTTCGGCGTCGATGGCAGCCATGCAGCCTGTTCCTGCCGCCGTGATGGCCTGACGGTACACATGGTCCTGGGCATCCCCGCAGGCAAAGATGCCTTCGACGTTCGTATACGTCGAATCAGGCTGCGTCTGGATGTAGCCCGTTTCGTCCATGTCCAGCCAATCTTTGAAGATGTCCGTGTTGGGCTGGTGGCCGATGGCCACGAAGAACCCCTGGACCGGTAGCGTACGCGCTTTGCCGGTCTCGGTATTCCGGATGGCCAGACCTTCGACAAGCGTATCTCCGAGCACGTCCTCAACCACCGTGTTCCAAAGGACCTCGATCTTCTCGTGGTTCATGACGCGATCCTGCATGATCTGTGAGGCGCGGAATTCGTTGCGCCGATGGATCACGTAGACTTTGGTGGCGAACCGCGTCAGGAAGAGCGCCTCTTCCATGGCCGTATCGCCGCCGCCCACGATGGCCAGATCCTGATTGCGGAAAAAGGCTCCGTCGCATGTGGCACAGGCTGACACACCCTTGCCGAGCAGGCGCGATTCATTCTCGAGACCCAGGTACTTGGCCGAGGCTCCGGTTGAAATGATGACCGTATCGGCCAGAATGGGTTTCTCTTCGTCCACCACCAGCTTGAACGGACGCTCACTGAAGTCCACTTCCGTCACCATGCCCCATCGAAGGTTCGCCCCGAACCGCTCCGCCTGGGCCTCGAATTTCTGCATCATCTCCGGGCCCATGATGCCGTCCGGGAAGCCCGGATAGTTCTCGACATCGGTCGTCGTGATGAGCTGCCCACCGGGCTGCGGACCTTGGATGACGAGTGGCGACAGGTTGGCGCGGGCGGCGTAGATAGCGGCGGTCAGACCGGCCGGACCGGTGCCGACGATGACGACTTTATGGTGTTCAGCCGAGCTGAAATCAATCCCTTGCATGGCAAACATTGAGGCGGGTTAGGGTCCGGAAACGATGTGGCCCGGCCGGCGCGGCCG
>JAQCDI010000202.1 GCA_027620595.1 Bacteroidota bacterium
TGGAGGGGTATTCGGAAGCCGTGGCCGCTTCACTGAAAGCCGCTTCGACGGTGTCCCGGCCAGCGCCCTCCCGACCGCCCGTCGAGGCTCCTGCCTCTTCCGCCGATCCAGGACCTTCAGCGGACCCGGAACCACCGTTGGACGCGGATGCGGCTTCTGACGCACCTCCTGCCTGGGAGGATTTGGAGACCATGGGCCCCGGCCACAGTGACGCATCGGCTCATGAGACTGCTGCCACGGATGCCGCGGATACCACAGATGCCACGGAGCCGGACGCACTCCCAGGGGATCCATGGGAATCGGATCAATCCAACGCCGATTCCGCTCATGGAGAAGATGAGGAAGACGAACCCTGGGCTGAAGTGACACGCGATGAGCCCGCCGTTTCCTTGGAAGACGGCGCGGCGGAAGGGGCGGATCATGCCCTTCCGGCAGATGGATCACCTGCTTGGTCGGAAGGCATCGAAGCCGCCATTTCCAGGGCGGACGCCCAGTTTGAAGCAGAAGCGATTCCTGAAGAGGGGTCCGAAGTCGGCCCATCCGACCCGGTTGCACCGGCTACGACGCGTACCTCCCGTTCAGCACGCGCCTATGAGGACCGCCACAGCAGTTCTTCGCGCCTCCTGGTGGGCATTGCGGCCATTGTCATTCTCGTCGTTGCAGCGGCCCTGCTGTATCGATTCGTCCTTGTACCCGAGGTCTCTGATTCTCCAGTAGTGATGGCGGACGATTCCAGCGCAACCGAAGGGAACGGTATGCCGGAGGCCGAGCTGGACTCAAGCGCTGTCACAACGGCTACCCCGGAAGAACCTACCGGATCACAAGGAGCGGACGCCGAGGATGGCCCGTCGGCCAACCCATCGGATCCGGTTCGTCCGACCGCTGATCCCGCAGCGACGGAAGCCCTGCCTACCGTCACCGCCGGGATGGGCGGCTACACCCTCGTCGTTGGATCCACACTCAATGCCGCCAGTGCGGAACGCGTCCGCGGCCGTTTTACCGACTTGGGACTGCCCACCGGCGTCCTTGCCGTAACAGCAGACAGCACCACGCGCTATAGGATTGCCGTGGGACACTTTGCCACCGCCGCCGGCGCGGACAGCCTACGGATTCTCAAGGCATCGGAACTGCCCGAAGGAACCTGGGTGCTTTCCGTTCGCTAAAGGGACGTGCCCGTCAAGGGGGCGCCCGAGACCTTCCTCCATCCTCACACCTGCTTCAGGATTCCTTCCATGAGCCTTCAGGCCTTTCAGGAAATCGACCCAGGCTTGGACAGCCTGCAGACCGTCACCGATCCGAACGCCGTGTCCCAGCTGGACATCATTTTCCAGGCAGGATGGATCATGATTCCGATCGTGCTCCTCTCTTTCCTGACCGTGTATCTGCTGGTCGAGCGGCTCATGACCATCCGCAAATCGATGACGGACCGAGGAGAAATCATGGGCCGGATCCGGGACTATGTCTCGGCCGGAAATATCAACGGTGCACAGGCCTTCTGCGAGGTGCAGAACAAGCCGTTGACCCGCATCCTCAAGCACGGTCTCGAGCGCCTGGGGCGTCCCATATCGGAGATCCAGGATGCTGTCAACGCGTGGGGCAAGCACGAGGCGTTTGAACTCGAGAAACGAATGGATATCCTGGCAAGCATCGCGGGGATTGCTCCCATGCTGGGCTTCCTCGGTACGGTAACGGGAATGATCGACGCCTTCCAGGAAATCCAGAATCTGCAGGGCAACGTAAACCCGAGCGTCCTGGCTGGTGGAATCTGGGAAGCACTGATCTCGACGGCTGCTGGGTTGGTCGTGGGCATCCTGGCCTTCTTCTTCTACAACTACCTGCTGGGCCGTATCAACCGGCTGGTCAATGACATGGAGCAGTCGGCCACCGAATTCATCGACATGCTCCAGGCGCCAACGCCCCAGCGTTCCGCCTCCGCCTCCGCCTCGAAAGACTACACCTCCAGTTTCTGATCCGGCACATGGCCATCAATTTCTCCACGGAACGCAAGCTGCTGATTTCGTTCAGCCAGGCCGGATTGGCAGACATTGTATTGTTGCTGCTGATCTTCTTCCTGTTGACAAGCAACTTCATTCCCCAATTCGGCATCCAGGTCACGCTGCCCCGCACCCAGGCGGCATCTCCAACGGCCGGGCAGTTCGTCTCGGTGGCCGTGACGGCCAATGGTACGTTCTATGTCGAGCAGCAGCAGGTACCCCGCGAACAGCTCATCCCCGCCATCCAGGACGTGTTGGGCGGTCGGACAGCCCTCGTCCTGCGGGCTGACGAGAATGCCCTGGTAAAACACATGGCCGATGTGGCCAATGCGGCCCGGGCATTGAACCTCAGGGTACTCATGGCCACCGATCAACGGGGCGGGCCGAACTGACGGGTCCGTCATTCGGGTGTCTGCTTTTCGCAGCTTCGGTCCCCTGCTGCCCAGCGCAGGCGGATTCCGTGCCTCGGCTGTGCGGTTCAACGATCTGTCTCCCGATAGCGAAGAGCCTCCGCCACCTGGTTTTTCTGTACCCGATCGGTCCTGTCCAACGCGGCAATCGTAAGGCATATCCGCCTCGTCCGCTCCAACGCACGCATCGACAGTCCCATGCCACTGGCGGCCCGGATGAGCACCTCATGCTCCTCGTGCGCTATGACCGGCGGATTGTCCATCAGACGCCGGGCGGCACTGCGTACGCCTTCGGACAATTCTGCGGTCCGGGCGGGAGGCATTGCCAGGCTTTGTTCGGGGTCCACCGGGGGTACCGACACATGCAGATCGATACGATCCAGGATGGGACGGCTGAGTCTTCGACGATAGCGGTCCAGGTCCCGGGCTGTACATCGGCAGGCCCCCTGTTCGCTCCCCTCCATGCCGCAAGGACACGGATTCATGGCGGCAAGGAGCTGAAAACCCGCCGGAAAGATCTCCACACCCCCTGCCCGGCTGATGGCCACCCGGCCTTCCTGCAACGGCTCCCGCAGACCTTCCAGGACCGATCGGTCGAATTCGGGCAGTTCATCCAGGAAGAGGACGCCGTTGTGGGCCAGGGACACCTCGCCCGGACGGATCGGGGTACCGCCTCCCAGCATACCGGCTGCCGACACGGTGTGATGCGGACTGCGGAAGGGCCGACGCGGCAAAAGGTCCGTACCCGGACGGTGAAGGGAATGCAGACACGTGGTCTCGATGGCTTGGTCGCGCCTCCAACCGGGCAGGATGCCCGGAAAGCAGCGTGCCATGAAGGTCTTGCCACACCCCGGCGGACCGATGAGGCGGATGTTGTGGCGCCCGGCAGCCGCGACCTGCAATGCGCGGATCGTGGTTTCCTGGCCGATCACACCGACGAAGTCCGGGACGGCATCATCCAGCGTGTCGCGGCTGCCGGGCGCAAACACATGGGCCGAACGCCCACCACCCAGCGCTTCGACAGCGGCGCGCAACGAAGGAATGGGATAGACCCGCAGATGTGGGAACGCCTGCGCCTCGGGTAGATTGCCTTCGGGAAGGATGACCCGCTGCTGCCCGAAACGGGTGGCGCTCATGAGCGCCACCATGACGCCGCTCACCGGCCGGACCGACCCGTCCAAGGCCAGTTCGCCCAACGAAAGCCATATCTCAGCCAGATCCGCTGGTCGGGATACCTGACCATCGGCCACCAGGATGCCCAATGCTATCGGCAGATCCAATGCAGAACCTTCTTTCTGCGTGTCGGCCGGCGCCAGGTTGACCGTGATGGCGCCGCGCGGAAACCGGTATCCGCTCGAAAGGATGGCACCACGTATCCGGTCGAGGGCCTCCCTCACCGCTCCGCGCGCCAAACCGACCACCGTGTGCCGTGGAATGCCGGGCGTGATGACCACTTCGATGGACACCGCAGGCGACTGCAGATGGATGGGACCGGCTCCGGTGAGCCGACAATATCGGATGCGGGTGTTCATATGGTTGATCGACCCACATGCGGGTAAGGACATAACCGCTGGAAGATGGCCGCCATGTCCCGTATGTTCGGCCAACACCTGCCCACACCCATGCGCTTCGGAATCACCGGAAATCCCGGAAAAACATCCTTATGGCAACCTCTCGTGGAACTCATCGAGCGCCTCGAGACGTCGGGGTATGCCTATGTCCTGCATCCGGATATGGCAGCAGGCCTCATCAAGGCCGGGTGGCCGCAAGCCGCTGGCCGGGCTGCTTCGTCCCCCGATGCCTTTTGTGACGAAGCCGACATCCTGCTCTCTTTCGGAGGGGATGGAACGTTGCTCAACACCGTGGCGGCCTTTGGCACCTCCCACAAACCCATCCTGGGGGTGAACCACGGGCGGCTGGGCTTTCTGGCCAACGTGGAAGGCTCGGAACTGGCCCACCGGCTGCAGCAGCTGGACGAGGGCGACTTTGTGGTGGAGGAGCGCCTGGTCCTGGAAGCGCATGCCACCTCGGGCACCCCGTTGGCCCTGAACCGGGCGGTCAACGAGTTCACCATCCAGCGATCTGGAGCTGCCGGGTTGCTCAGCATCGAAGTGCTCGTGGATGGCGTCCACCTGAACACGTACTGGGCCGACGGACTGATCATTTCCACCCCTACGGGGTCCACGGCCTACTCCCTGGCCTTGGGCGGGCCGATCATGGCGCCGGGCTGTGGCTCTGTCCTGATAACCCCCATCGCCCCCCACTCGCTGACCGTGCGGCCGGTCGTGCTGCCGGATTCCTCTTCGATACGGGTCCGCGTCCTGGACGCCGACCGGCCGCACATCTTCACTGCCGATGGCATGACGGCTGAAGGCGACCTGTTCCACGACCCGATCACCATTGCCCGCGCCGCCCACCGTTTCCGGCTCATCCGCTTCAAGGATCAGGACTATTTCTCGACCCTGCGCTCGAAGTTGATGTGGGGTGCGCGCAAGACCAATTGAAGGCCGGAACGCCGCCCGATACCACCTGACGCAGGCGTCGATACCTCCAGGAGCGACGACGATTGTAAACCTCTGGTGAAACCGCTTCGGCCCCACACGGTTGGTTGCATCCGCTTCGAGGACCACCGTATATTCGCAGGCTCGTTTGGTCAGGTAGCTCAGTTGGTAGAGCAATGGACTGAAAATCCATGTGTCGGGGGTTCAAATCCCTCCCTGACCACACTCCGGCCCGATTGTCGTCCCCAACCCGCGATAGACAGGCCGGAAGCTCCACGGATTCTCAACATCCACGGAGTTGCACCCGGTTCGAAGCCGGCCGTATCTTTG
>JAQCDI010000203.1 GCA_027620595.1 Bacteroidota bacterium
GGCCGCAAGAAGCTTCTCATCCTGGGCTGGCTGTTCGGACTGCCGGTGCCCCTGATCCTGTGGTGGGCGCCCGACTGGTCCTGGGTCGTGGCCGCCAATGCCCTGCTCGGCCTGAACCAGGGGTTCGCCTGGACCATGACCGTGGTCATGAAAATCGACCTGGTGGGTCCGCGGCAGCGCGGGCTGGCTCTGGGCATCAACGAGAGTGCCGGCTACGCGGCGGTGTCCCTGGCGGCGCTCGTCTCGGGCTATTGGCTGGCAGCAGGTTCGCCCGAATGGACCTTCGCCGCAGGAATGCTGGTGGCCGTGCTGGGTCTGGGCTCCTCCCTGATGATCCGGGACACGATGGATCATGTGCGGCTCGAGAGCGCTGACCAGGAAGAGGGGGGCGAACCGCCTTCCTTCCGTGCGCTCTTTGCCCGCGTGTCATGGCGCAGCCGACCGCTGCATGCGGCGGCCCAGGCCGGGCTGGTGAACAACATGAATGACGGGCTGGCCTGGGGCTTGCTGCCGCTCTTCTTCCTGCAGGAAGGCGTCGGGGGAGGACGTGCAGCCTGGCTGCTGGCCATCTATCCCCTGATCTGGGGCTTGGGGCAGCTCTTCACCGGGGGGTGGTCCGACCGGGTGGGTCGTCGGGGCCCGATTGCCGCCGGCATGATCCTGCAAGGCGCTTGTCTGGTGGGTCTGGCTTTTTCGCCCTCTTCGCTTGGATACCTGCCGGCCATGGTAGGACTGGGACTGGGAACCGCGATGGTCTACCCCACCTTGTTGGCTGTCGTGTCCGATCACAGCGCCCCTGCCTGGCGCCCTGGGCATCTACCGGTTGTGGCGGGATGGCGGATATGTGGTGGGGGCCGTGCTTTCCGGCCTCCTCGCGGATCGGTTGGGGCTGGAAGCGGCCATCCTGGGCGTTGGACTGCTTACCGTCCTTTCCGGTCTATGGGCCGGATGGCTGTTGCGCCCCGCCAGGAGTCAGTGATCCTCGCCGCCGCGGAGGGTGCTGGTCTGCAGGAAGTCCACGAGCACGGTACCCGTTCCGTTGATCCGGATCCCCACCGGTCCGTCGGTTCCTGCATCCCCGTGCCCATGGGCCACCAGTTCCTGGTTGGCATAGGCGCGGAAGTGCGTCTGGTCGGCTACGGCGCGGATCGTGAACCAGCCATCGGGACTGAAGGGCTCATCGGCCATGAGGATGAGATCCCCATTCTCGCTGCGCCCCTGTCGAACGGCGCCGTTGGCATAGGAGGTGAACAGGAAGTTCTCGGCATCGACGACGTGGGTAACGATCATCAATGAGCCATCAAAACCATCCATGTTGATGGCCCCGTCCACCTGTACCGAGCCCATGGTGTGATTGAACGTCATCATGACGGGGTCTCCGGTGGAGGTCAGGGCAAGGACATCTCCACGTTCTTCTCCGTCCATGAGGCTGGGAGTCAGGCTTTCGGCATTGCCTTCGACCGTCATCGAGGACATCCACGCAGAGGCGCGCGTCGGCTTGAACGTCCAGCCGCCGGCATCATTCATCACAGGTCCTGTGCTCGTCGTCGAATCCGGCGCCACGAACACGACCGCTTCGGTAGATACCGCCTGCACGCCGGCACCATGGCGGAAAACCAGTTCCGCTCCGTGTTCGGCCGTGTACCAGGTCAGGCCGACTCCGCCCAATCCGATGAGCCAGACGATGGCGCGGACGCCCGCGCGTTCCTCCAAATTCAGGGTAAAGGTGAGCAAGCGGACCAGCGCATAGCCGCCGAAGACGTACAGCATGAGCTCTCCCAGGTCGGCATGTTCGGTGAGCAGCGCGTTGGCATCCGTTGCGAGGAAGACCGAGTCTGCCGCTTTTGTCCCGGTGAACCAGGCGGCGGCCACGGCTATTGTGCCGAGCAGGTACAGGCTGAACGCCCCCCGCCGAAGGAAGTCACTGCGCCGCCAGAGGATGCCGAGGGTATCTACGAGGGCCGCCGTGAAGAGCAGGGCTATGGGGAAGTGGATGACGAGCGGGTGGAGGTTCGGGGCCCAGTCGGGTAACATGGCGCTGCAGCGTGGGTGAGCGGGTAGGATGCGGATACGCCGGCATGCCGGAGAAGGATTCAGGAAAACATGTGGCTTGGACGCAGGGTATAAGCCCCCGATTTCCTTATCCATCGTCCACTACATCGTTTCCCATGCCCATCCAGCCCCTTCCCTTGTCCGATCCGAACTGGTGGGACCATTTCAAGCAGCTGCTGGACGAGAACAATGAGTGGCCGGCCCCCTACCTGTTCAAGTTCATCGTTCCCAAGGCAGGAATCGAGGAACTGAAGTCCGTGCTTGAAGGGCACGACATCGATATCAAGGCCTCGACGAAAGGCAACTACCTGAGCCTGACTACGCGCATCCGTGTGGAAAGCAGCGAGGACGTGGTGGCCGTATATCGCTCGGTGGGCGTCGTTGAAGGGCTGATCGCGCTCTGACAGGCAAGGGTGCGTCGGAGGCCGTGTTGGCCAGCTCCCACGTGGCTCAGGTATCGAGAATATTCAGCAGATCGTCGATTTCGGCCTTCGTGTTGTACTGCCCCAGGCCGATCCGCAGCATGCCCGAGTCGATTTCCAGGCCGAGCCGGCCGATGACCTCGATGGCGTAGTAGTTGCCCGGCCACGTGAAGATGTTGGCGTCTGCCAGGCGCCGGGCCATGGTTTCGGGGTCGGTGCCGGCCTTGACCATGCCCACGGTGGGTACCCGATCTTGCAGGTCCTCAGGGGCCGTCAGTCCGTGGATCGTGACACCGGGGATGGCCAGGAGGCCTTCAATCAGATGCCGTCCGATTTCCTTTTCCCAGGCGGCCTGGGCCTGGAAGCCTGCCCTGAGCCGCTCCCGGCGTGTGGCTCCGCCGCCACCCATTTCCTGGCCGATCCATTCGAAATGCTCCACGGCGCCGAGCGTGCCGGCCATGCCCTCGTGGGACTGGGTGCCGGTTTCCCACCGTGTAGGGAGGTGATTGTCGGCCGGGCGGACCTTGTAGGGTTCTAGCCTCTCCAACAGTTCGCGCCGCCCCCAGACCATGCCTTGGTGAGGGCCGTAGTACTTGTAGGCGGAGCAAGCCAGGAAATCGCATCCGATGGCCTTGACGTCGGTCAGGAAATGTGGCGAGTACTGGACCGAATCCACGTAGGTCAGCGCGCCGACGGAGTGGGCATGATCGATGACCGCCTTCACATCGTTGACCGTCCCCAGGGCGTTGGAGGCGTAGTTGACCGCAACCAGCTTCGTGTTGGGTGTGATGGCTGCATCGATGCTTTCAGGGGTGAACCGGTAGGTCTGCGGGTCGAAATCGATCCAGCGCACGGTCAACCCCAGGTCCCGGGCCACCAGGAGCCACGGACTCACGTTGGCATCGTGATCCATGCGGGTCACCACGATCTCGTCTCCCGGCCGGAACGTATGCGCCAGCGAGCGGGACAGGTGCAGCGTGATGGTGGTCATGTTCTGACCGAAGACGATCTCTCCGGGGTCGGAGGCACCCACGAAATCGGCCAGCGCTCGGTGGGTCTCCTCGATGATGGCATCGGTCAGGGCGGAGGTCCGGAAGGGGCCGTGGGTGTTCGTATTGGCATGGATCAGATAATCCTGCATCCTGTCGAGGGCCCGGCGGCAGATCTGGGTTCCTCCCGGGTTGTCGAAATAGATGCGACGTTGTCCCTCGTCGGTCACGGAGAGTGAAGGGAATTCGGCGCGGACGCGGTCAATGTCGAAGGCCATGATGTACAGGGTTGGATGAGGTCCCCAATGTACGCAACCGCCTCTTGTCGGTGGGCCCGGGGTTGGGTATCCTGATGCCAAATCCCGCCATCCGAGGACTGCCATGCGCACCCTGCTCTGTTTCCTTGTAGCCATCCTGTTTCCCTTCTCGGTCAGCGCCCAGACGCTGCTTCTGCCCGACCGTGTCTTCGACGGAGAGGACATCCACGAGGGTTGGGCGGTCCTCATCGACGGTGCCACCATCACATGGGTGGGTCCTGTGGCGGAGGCGCCCCGCACGACCGACCGCATGGAGTTGGAGGGAATGACATTGCTGCCAGGGCTCATCGAAGGACATTCCCACGTGCTGTTGCATCCGTACAACGAAACCAGCTGGAATGACCAGGTGCTGCGGGAGTCCACGGCCGAACGCGCCATCCGCGCCGCGATCCATGCCGAACGGACGTTGATGGTGGGGTTCACCACCATCAGGGATCTGGGGGCGGAGGGCGCCGGCTACGCCGATGTGGGTGTCAAGACGGCCATCCGGAAGGGGATCATCAAGGGACCGCGCATGCTGGTGGCGGGACCTGCCATCGTGGCTACGGGCAGCTATGGTCCCAAGGGGTTCAATCCCGAGGTCGGTCAGCCCCTGGGCGCCAACCCGGCCGACGGGATGGATGACCTCATGCGGGAAGCCCGAACGCAGATCGGCAACGGCGCCGACTTCATCAAGGTGTATGCTGACTATCGCTGGGGCCCGAACGGTGAGGCGATGCCGACCTTCACCCTGGAAGAGTTGACCCGGCTCCGGGAAGTCACTGAATCCAGCGGTCGTCCACTCGTTGCCCATGCCTCGACCGATGAAGGGATGCGGCGGGCGGTACTGGCCGGCGTGGAAACCATCGAGCACGGGGATGGCGGTTCGCAGCAGGTATTCGAGATGATGGCCTCCCGTGGTGTGGTCTGGTATCCGACGTTGGCTGCCGTGGAGGCCATTTCCGGATACGGAGGTTGGAAAAAGGGGGTCGATCCGGATCCTGAACGGATCGTGGCCAAGAAGGCGGTATTCCGTCAGGCCCTGGCGCTGGGCGTCCCCATCGGCATGGGCGGAGACGTGGGCGTGTATCCCCACGGGGAGAACGCATGGGAAATGGAGCTGATGGCAGAGTACGGCATGCCGACGCTGGCGGTCCTCAGAGCTGCTACGTCACTCAATGCCGATACTTTCCATCTGGCGGACCGGGGTAGGGTCCGCGCCGGTCTCTTGGCCGACCTCGTGGCCGTGGCCGGGAATCCCTTGGACGACATGCGTGCCGTACGGGATGTGCGCCTCGTCATGAAAGGCGGAGAGGTGGTCCGCGACGAACGTTGAGGGGCGGTCAGATCTCCTTATAGATCTTGACGTCCAGCCAGGAGACCTTGTTGCCCGGGCGGCTTTCGAGCTCGGATACGGTAAGCTCGATCTTCATTTTCTGGCGTTGGGCCTGCACCAGCAGCTGATT
>JAQCDI010000204.1 GCA_027620595.1 Bacteroidota bacterium
CGTGTACCACAACACGGCCTGTGTCATCGGCCCACGGGGCAGGTCAGCCGGGTCCGGTCCGCAAATGCACATTCCGGATGATCCGCTCTATCTGGAGAAATTCTACTTCACGCCGGGCGACCTCGGAGTGAAGGTGTTCGAATCGGCAGGACTGAAAGTGGGCGTGCTGATCTGCTGGGACCAGTGGTTCCCCGAGGGCGCCCGGCTTGCGGCGCTCAAGGGCGCACAGGTGCTCGTCTACCCCACCGCCATCGGGTGGCACCTCTCTGAGAAAGACTCCCACGGTGCCGGCCAGCTGGCCTCCTGGCAGACCATCCAGCGTTCCCATGCCGTGGCCAACGGGGTCTATGTCGTGGCCGTCAACCGTACGGGCTTCGAGCCCACCGTAGAGGGCGGTGCGCCTCCCGAGGGCATCCAGTTCTGGGGTCACTCCTTCATTGCCGGGCCCAATGGCGTACCGCGTACGCAGTTCGGTGAGACCGAGGAGGGCATCCTGATGACGGAATTTGATCTCAAGGCGCTGCGCGAACAGCGGCACGGTTGGCCGTTCCTGCGGGACCGTCGGGTGGACCAGTACGGCGCCATCACGAAGCTCTTCGACGACGAATGAGCGCAGCGACAGATCGCGTTTTCCCTGCCGAGTGGGGCCCTCACGCGGCCTCCTGGTTCTCCTGGCCGGCCAACCCGGACACCTGGACCGATGCCCTGGAAGCGACCCGAAAGGCACTGGCCGAGGGATTCCTGGCCATCGCAGCGGGCGAACCCGTCCTGGTCAACGTGGGTTCGGCCGAAGAAGCCGAGCAGGTTCATGACCTGACGGGCGGCCACCCGCAGGTCCGCTGCCTGCACCTGCCGTCGAATGACTCCTGGTGCCGCGACCACGGCCCGACGTTCGTGTTTGCGGGTGGCCGCCCGCGCGTCGTGACGTGGAACTACAACGCCTGGGGCGGCAAGTACCCCCCCTACGATCTCGACAACGTGATCGGCAGCAAGATGGCGGCCCGTGTAGGGGTCCCGGTGGATCGCTCGATCCAAACGCTCGAGGGCGGCGCCCTGGAGACCAATGGACGGGATATCCTGCTCACGACGGCCTCCTGCATCCTGAATCCCAACCGCAACCCGGGACTTACCCCTGCGGCGGCGGAGGCCGAGCTGCGCAAGCAATTGGGCCTCGCACACATCGGCTGGTTCGAAGGCGAACTTGACGGGGACGACACGGACGGGCACATCGACAACCTGATCCGCTTCACGGCCCAGGACCGCCTCGTCATGGCCGAATCGCTGGCCACCGAAGAAAATCTGGCCGAGGTGGACCGCCTGGCCCGTGCCACGGGTCGCCCGATCGAGGTCGACACGCTGCCCGAACCGAAGCCGCTGCTCCATGAAGGACAGCCGCTTCCATGCTCGCACATGAACTTCTACATCACCAACGCCTGCGTCGTCCTGCCCGTCTACGGGGGCGCCTCGGACGCGGAGGCGGCGCAGAAGCTCGAACGGCACTTCCCGGACCGACCCATCGTGCCCCTGGACTGCCGCAACATCATCCGCGGCCTCGGCGCCATCCACTGCCTCAGCCAGCAGGTACCCGCCTGGGACGGCTTCGTCCTGCCCGAGGACGATTTCCGCCGTTCGTAGACACTGTCGAAGCCAGCATCGGCACCAGCGTACCTGTTCGTAGATTGCCGTGGGCCGCTCGAGCGGTTCGCCCGTAACCCATCCGACTGGACGCATGGACGCTTTCATCGCTTTTTTCCAGGACATCCCCTCCTCCTGGCGCACGCTGATCCTGGCCGGCGG
This sequence comes from Bacteroidota bacterium, assembly GCA_027620595.1. Lineage (GTDB taxonomy): Bacteria > Bacteroidota > Rhodothermia > Rhodothermales > UBA10348 > JAAZVD01. Next base: position 1,798 of record JAQCDI010000204.1, read on the forward strand.
CGTCGTCGTTTTCTGGGTACTGGAGGGAGTAGTACCCCTCTTCTCCCCCTCCTACCGTCGCTATCGGCACGCGGTGTTGAATGCCGTGTTCACGCTCACGACGATGGTGGTCAACTTTTCCCTGGCCTTCCTGATCGTGAAGTCGGCCGATCTGGCCACGAGCCTGGAAATCGGCGTCATGCACTGGATCGATGCACCGCTCTGGCTGTCGGTGCTGCTCGGCGTCATGGTGCTGGACCTGGTTTCGGCCTGGCTCATCCATCTGATCGAGCACAAGGTGGCCTGGATGTGGAAATTCCATCTGATCCACCACACAGATACCTACGTCGACGTAACGACCGCGCTCCGGCATCATCCCGGGGAGAGCCTTTTCCGGGCCGCCTTCACGATGCTGGCCATCTTTGTCGCCGGGGCCCCGATAGCCGTCGTATTCATCTATCAGACGTTCTCCGCGCTCTTCTCGCAGTTCAACCACGCCAACTTCCGGCTGCCGCGCTCCGTGGATCGTGTCCTGTCCTGGGTCATCGTCACGCCGGACATGCACAAGGTCCACCACCACTACCAACAGCCCCTGACCGACACGAACTACGGCAACATCTTCTCGATCTGGGACCGTCTCTTCCGCACGTTCGCCTGGGTCCGGGATCCGAAGAAGCTCGTCTACGGCGTCGACACCCACATGCAGGAGCATGAACACAACGACGTCAGGAACCTCATGGCCATCCCGTTCCAGCCCTACCGGCGGCGCATGGACCCGCCGCCGGTCGAGGAGCAGGACGTCCTGAACCCAGACGCCTGACCCCGGTCAACAGGGTTCGCCCGCCGACCCGCCCCGCCGGCTCAGTAGGTGGTGTTGCGGTAGAACAGGATGCCTCCCGAAATGCCTCCGATGAAGAGGTCCAGGTCTCCATCTCCGTCGATATCGACGAACTCGGGGGCAGCTATGGCCTGCGTATCGATATCCATCATGCCACGGCTCTCGAACACGGCGGCCTGAGCGGTTCCCGTGTTTTCGTAGAGGTACAACCCGTCGAGTTCGGATCCGACAATCAGGTCCAGGTCACCATCTGCGTCAATGTCGGCAAAGGTCGGAAAACTGCGACGGCCGATGTCGATATCGAGCCAGGTGTCCGAAACGAGCTCGAACTGTGGCGCTTGCGACGTTCCGTTGTTGACCCAGTAGTTCAGGCTGCCAGAGGCTTCACCGGCCACCAGGTCCAGATCCCCGTCGCCATCCAGATCGGCCAGAGCCGGGGCCGCGTTCTGTCCGCGCGTGAGCGCCGTGTAGACGGAGGAGACTTCGGTGAATGATGGATCGGAAGCCGAGCCGTCATTGCGCCAGTAAGCCATCTCCTTGTTCCACTTCCCGATCAGGAAGTCCAGGTCCCCGTCGGCGTCCAGATCCGCAATGGCCGGGTTCTGATGGTAGGTCGAAATCAGGTCCCAGGTGTCCTTGTAGCGGAAAGATGGAGCCGTGGCCGACCCCGTATTCTCGAACACGAACATGAGGGAGGTCTTCTGATTGCTCGGCTCGATCTTGTTACCGACGATCATATCCATGTCCCCGTCGTCGTCCATGTCCCAGAACTTGATCACGCTCTCGCTGCCGGCATCCAGGTCGTTGAGGTATCGCTTCGTCTCAGCTGTGAAGTTGCCGTTCCCGTCCTGCCGCATCAGATAGTAGTTGTCCCGCGTCGTGGCATTGGCGTTGAAGGCACCGCCCAGCACGCCGAACACCATGTCAAGGTCCCCGTCCCCATCCTCGTCAAGAAGTACCGGAGCGTTGTAGCCGCTCGTGGCCACCGGATCGTTCATCGGCCAGCTGACCGGCTCGCTGCGCAACGAAGGCGAGGCACACGAGCCCAGATTGCGCACCAGGAGAAGGCCCGGCTCGAAGAAGTCTCCCCAGAACAGGTCCAGATCCCCGTCGAGGTCCACATCGGCAAAGTTCATCGTGTTGGCCCCGTGCAGGGACACATTCTCCCCGACAATCTCGATATCCTCCCACCGGTCGGTTACGAAGCGGAAGCGCGGAATACCATTCTCGTCGTCTCCCACGGACTCATACCGCGTAATGGTCCCGGTCACGCGCCCGATGAACAGGTCCAGCAGACCGTCACAGTCGATGTCCACGATGTGGGGAATGTTCTGGCGATCCGCAAAGATGGGCGTCCCCGTGGCATCCAGCAGCGTGTCGATGGCCACAACAAAGGAAGGACGCTCCTTCGTACCCACGTTCTCGTAGAAGCGGATGTAGGAGAAACGCTCCTCGGTCAGGACATCCATGTCCCCGTCGCGATCCAGATCCACGATGCGGTACCACTCCCCGGTATCCAGACCTGCCCAGGCGCTCGTGCGCCACGTGTAGCGCGGATCGGCGGCCGTCCCGGTGTTCTCAAAATGGATGACCCGGCCCGACTCCTCCTGCACGAACATGTCGAGGTCCCCGTCATTGTCCATGTCGGCAAACTGGGGCCGGGGCACGTTGAACCCGCCCTGGAACGGCAGGTCATACGGGCGACCCGTGCTGTCAAACACGGAGAAAGGTTCAACCTCGCGGACGAACAGGGCCTGATCGGCGTCAGGGGCCTGGGCAGGGCCCGTGGAAGCACAGCCGGCAAGCAGCAGGGCGCCGCCCCATAGAGCAACGACGGACAGGAATACACTACGCATGGGTGGGTAACGATGGGTGACGCGTTGAATCAGGATTACCAGGTCGGGCGGCCGGTGGTACCAGCGGGGAGCTGACCTACTTCCAGCACCTTGACGATTTGGTTGGTGGTCAGGTCGATCACGGTAACAGTGCCTGGATGCTGGTCATGCTGGGAGTCCCCGTAGAGGTGACGGGCCGAGTAGACCATGTTCTGGTTCTGGTTGCTGATATAGAGATAGCGCTCGTCTTCAGAGAGGCCGGCGCCGTGTGGCTGGGCAAGCCCTTCGCCTTCAATTACGGCTTCCACTTCCATGGTCTCCATGTTCAGGATGGTCACCTTGTCCGCCATCTTGTTGGCGAAGTAGGCGCGCGTACCGGCCCGGTTGAAAATGGGGTGCCACGGGGCCGATTCCACATCGATGACCTTCTCGACCGGCACGGCATCCTTGTCCTCACTGTCGAGAAAGAAGAATTTGCTGGTCAGCTGGCCACCGGTAACCATCGATTTTCCGTCGGGTGTGATCTGCAATTCGACCAGGGTATGGATCGGACCCTCGATGTCGTGGAGTTCGCTGTCTCCCGTTTCAAGGTCGATGGCAATCAGCTTGTTCTCCGCCAGGGACGCAGCATAGACATGCGTTCCGTCCTGACCGAACGCCACGGCATGCGGGCGCGGCATGAAGACTTCCAGCTCCTCCTCCATTTCCATGCTGTCACGATCGAACAAACCGATACGCTGGGGTGG
>JAQCDI010000205.1 GCA_027620595.1 Bacteroidota bacterium
CCCGCCGCTCCCGAGTCGGCGGCAAACGCCTGTGCATGCAGCAGGAGCGCGCGTCCGACCCCCTGCTTTCGGGCCGTTGGCGCCACGAAAAGGTCGTTGAGCAGCCAGATGGCGCGCATGCGAACCGAGGAGAAGAGCGGATAGAGCTGGGTGAACCCGAGAGCGGCGCCGGTGGCGTCCTCCGCCAGGAAGATGACCGAATCCCCGTTCTCCAGACGCGCCGTCATGAAGGCCCTTGCACCTTGGAGATCCGACGGTTTCAGGTAAAAGACCCGGTACCCGTCAAAAAGGTGGGTCAGCACGGGGATATCGGCGGCGGTGGCGCGACGGACCGAGGGGGCGGAACTGGACATCAGGGCCGGGTTTGGTAGTTTGGCGCCGGCAAGATACCCATTCACACCATGCCGCGTCACCCGCGTTTCCGCCTCTCTTGCTGCCTCATGATCGTGTCCGCCGGCCTGCTATGGCGGGCGCCCGCAGCGCGATCCCAGGCGGCAGACGACCCGCTGCGCTTTGCGCACTGGCTGATCGAGGACGGCCGGGCCCTGCCCGGCGCCCTGGCCGGACCCGTGCTCCTTCCCCTGGGACTCGGCGTGGCTGGCGTGGCCGGCGTGTCTACGATGGATGCCTCCCTGGCCGCCGACCTGCAGCAGTGGCACCGCCGCGAATTGTGGCGCGTGGTCGAGGAATTCGGGGACGCCAATGCCATGCGGCCTGCTGCCGTCATCGTATTCGTGGGAAGCCTTTTGCAGGACGACCACCGCGTACAGGACGCCGCGTTCACGGGTCTGCAGGCACTCATCCTGGCCAACCTCGTGACCAACATGCTCAAGGCGGCTGGTGGAAGGGCCCGGCCCTGGCAGGACCGTGGAGCCGATGACTGGGAGCCTTTTTCCGGGCGAACCTCCTTCCCCAGCGGACACGCCACAACGGCCTTTGCGTTGATGACGCCCTGGGTGGTCTATTTCCCGGGCCCCGTTGCGTGGCTCGGCATGGGTGTGGCAACGGCCACGTCGCTCTCCCGCGTAACCCTGCGCTACCACTGGCCCAGTGATGTCCTTGCCGGCGCCATGATCGGATCCGGCATCAGCTACTGGTTGGCCAACCGTCATCGCCGCTCCGCCCGCGACGCTTTTGCCCTGGCTGCGGAGCCGGCCGATCGGGTTCGACTCACGGGAGGGTTCCACCCCTTGGGTGCGAGCCTGCGCCTCTCCTTCTGACCCAAGGCAGGACCCTGCCGTGTCCCGGGTCAGTCGACGCCGACGGCCCGACGGATTCGGTCCGCAAGCGCGTGACCGATACCATCGGGGGCAAACCGCTCACAGTGTACTTCGGTCAATCCTTCGGCCTCGCATTGCCGGAAGAAGTGGAACAGCTCCGCCGCGTAGGCCGCCTGATCGGCCACGCGGCACACCCGGGCATAGCCCTCGGGTGGCGGATGGATACCGATATATCCCGCCGACGGGGAACCTGACGGGGCCGGCTCTCCGGCTTGGAATGGCCCCACCCACCGGACGATGGCATCGGGGCGATAGTGGGGGTGTCGCGTGCCGGGGCTGCGGGCCGCCGCGCCATCTCCGGCCGTGACAAGGCAGGTTTCCGGAACAATGCTGCGCAGGGCCTCAAGAGAAACGCCCCCGGGACGCAGGACGACGGGCACGGCCCCGGTGCAGTCCAACACCGTGGACTCTAGCCCGACACGCGCCGGAGGTCCCTGCAGGATGGCTTCGATGCGACCACCCAGATCGTCCCGCACCGCCTCCCACGACGTCGGGCTCGGGCGACCCGAACGATTGGCTGACGGGGCGGCCACTGGAACGTCGGCTTCTTTGAGGAGGGCCAGGGCCAGCGGATGGTCGGGCATGCGCACGCCTACGGTGTCGAGACCTGCCGTGACGATGCGGGGAACGTCGTCGCGCGCGGGAAGCACCAGGGTCAGCGGGCCGGGCCAGAAGGCATCCATGTACCGGCGTGCATGATCGGGAAGCGCCTCGGCCACCCGCAGGACGGCGGACGGAGCGGCCACATGGACGATCAGCGGGTTGTCCGCAGGACGCTGCTTGGCTTCGAATATGCCAGCCACCGCTTCGGCTCGATCGGCCCGGGCACCGAGACCGTACACGGTTTCGGTAGGGAAAGCTACCCTTCCGCCGCCCACCAGGACACGGGCGGCTTCGGATACATCGCGGGTCAGGAGCGTCTTCATGGCGAGGCCTCAGATCCAGGCGTCCAGCGTCCGGGACAGCGTATCCATCAAGGCCCCGCGATCCGAAGCCGCCCGCAGCGTCTCCTCGAAGTGGCGCCCCCAACCGGGATAGTCCGCCTCGTCCCACAGCGTGTTGTGCCAGAGCCCGACAAATACGCCCCCGAAGTCCCGGCACACTTTGAGCAGTCTGTCCGTGTCCCGGATGGCTTCGTCAGCACTCCGGTGCTGTCGGTTGAACAGGGCGGATTCCATCACCGTCAAGGGAACCTCCCACACGGTGCTCTGCCGAGCTGCCACCGGATCGAAGAGCGGAAAAGGCAGACAGGTCCCATGGCGGAATCCCGGAACACCGGCCCATCCAAGTGTGGAATCCACCAAGAAGCCCGCTGCTTCCCACCGATACATGGACGCCGGATGGTCGCAGCGCAGGTAGTGGGCCCTGTGGCTGCGGATGGGGCTGCCGGAAGCAACTGCGAGCCGGTCCCGTTCCTGAAGGAGCCGATCCGCATGGGCCCATGCGTGATAAGACGGATGAAGGCCAACCTCATGTCCCGCTTCGAGTTGACGGATAACGTGCATGCGTGCCCCGAACCCGCTGACATCGTACGCCACGTCGCGGAAGCCGTGGGCGCCGGCCTTGTAGAAGAACGTTCCCCGCGCGCGGCGGGCTTCCAGTTCGGCCGGGATACGCTGCAGGGCCGCGCGGAAGGGGTCCTCCGACTCAAAGAAACTCCACGTGGCCCGCCGCGCGCGGACCAATCGCGTGGCCACGGATTCCCCCTCCCGGTTCAGGAGGGCCCGGTCCACGAGCTCACGCTTCCAGATACCGGGTCGCCATTTGCGCACATAGTCGATGTCGTGGGTCGAGCAGAAGGCCCAGGTGTGCGCGCCGAACTGCCGGCGCTCCAGCGGTAGCCCGCCCGCGGTCAGCTGATCGGAAACGATGTGCCGCATCCAGTCCACAATGGGCACATCCAGGCTGTCCGTGGCATGCTGGAAGGAGGCGGTGTGAGGAAATCGGCCGTGTTCGTCGCGGACCCGGATCACCACTTCCTGCCAACCGCTCAGAAGCAGGGCGGTCATTGCCACCGGGTCGAAGGATGACGCTCCTTCGGCCTCGAAACAGACCGGAATGCGCGCCTCTCCGATACGGACAAACCGATGGGCGGGGAAGCGGCTGTCCCGTCGGCTGAACCAATCCCACGTGGCCCCTTGCCAGCAGATGCCTACGCGCGCCTTTGCGGCCCGGTCGGGATCGGGGCCGTAATACAGGTCCGGGGCGCCCTCCAGGTCTGCTTCATGCAGGGTTTCCACCCGGAAGGGGAGCAACAGCATGTCCACGGCCCAACGGGCCAGGGACCGAACGGCCTCGGGCACATCGATATGGCAATGGACACGTTGCAAAGGCGCAGGAACGGGGTCTTGGTGTAGCGGTCGATCGTATGGACCGCACGGCGTACCTTTCGGATACGCCCTGGTCTGGTCCCGAGTATACCGACCCGGTCACAAACGAGCGCCACCCATCTTCGATCCTTCTGTCCGCCCTCCTGTATGAACGGCCGTTTCAAACTGTTCTCCGATCCGGTCCACGGGTTCATCTCCGTTCCCCGCGGACTGATCCTGGATCTGGTGGGAACGCCGGAGGTGCAGCGGCTGCGAAGGATCCGCCAGCTGGGGCTCGGGCACCTGGTCTTTCCCGGCGCCGAGCATTCCCGGTTCGGCCATGCCCTGGGTGCCATGAGCCTGATGTACCAGGCCCTCTCTTCCCTTTCGGACAAGGGTACGTCGATATCGGCCGAGGAGCAGGAGGCAGCGCTCGCCGTGTCGTTGCTGCACGATGTTGGTCACGGCCCCTACTCCCACACGCTGGAGCATGAACTGCTGGCCGACTTCCACCATGAAATGATGAGTCGCGCCCTTCTCGATCGCCTCAACGCCCGATTCGATGGACGGCTGGACCTGGCCATTGCCATGTTCGACGACAGCTACCCCCGCCGCTGGTTCCATCAATTGATATCGAGCCAGCTGGACATGGACCGTCTGGACTACCTGCGACGGGACTCCTACTACACCGGGGTGGCCGAGGGCGCCATCGGTGTGGGCCGCATCATCAAGACATTGCGGGTCCATCCGGACGATGGCTCCGAAAAGGATCGCATCGTGGTGGAAGCCAAGGGCACCTACGCCATCGAGAACTACCTGATTGCGCGCCGCCTGATGTACTGGCAGGTGTACCTGCACAAGACCGTGCTGGCCGGGGACTACATGCTCCGCAGCGTGATCCGCAGGGTCCGCAACCACTTGCAATCCGGTCGGGCCAAATGGGTCGAACCCGCCAGTGAGCCATTCCTCGTCTTCCTGCGCAAGGAATACTCGGGCGCCGATGTGTACGAGCCGGCCGTGCAGGATGCTTACGTGGACCTCGATGATGCCGATATCCTGTTCTCCCTGAAATGCTGGGCCAAGAGCCCGGACCCGATCCTGGCCGACCTGTCCCGCCGCTTCCTGGAGCGGGACTTCTTCCGCGTGGACTTCAATGTGGAATCAGAACGCCTGGCCCCCGACGCGCTGCGGCAGAGCGTGGCCGACATGCTCCTGTCACAAGGATTGAGCACCACTGCCTCCGTGGATCACGATCTGAGTTACTACCTGCTGCGATCCCAATCGTCGCATGAAGCCTATGACACGCGTCAGGACGTGATCGCTGTCCTCAACCGCGCGGGCACCATTGATGAGCTCTCGGTGTCGGAGGATGTGATGGTCATCGAGCCGCTGGCCGAGCAACAGGTTCGCCCCTACGTCTGCTATCCCAAGGAAGCGGTGGACCGCCCGGTCTGACGGGCCGTCGGGCGTTACCTGCAGGTTCCGCCTTTCGGAGCGCCCGCCTCAGGCGCCCTTCCAGTGGAAGCCCAACTGGGCTTCGATGTCGGCCGGAAGGCGTGGCAGGTCCGAGCGCGGGATGAAGAAGGTGG
>JAQCDI010000206.1 GCA_027620595.1 Bacteroidota bacterium
GGCCGTCTCATGTCGGGGCCGTCGGGCCGCGGTTCGCCCGTATCCTATTCCGGCATCCAGTCGTAGGGCAACGTGTCAGCCAGGCGGTGGAAGGTCCAGTAGCCGAGCTCGCGGGTGGCCAGTGCGTCCGAAGGCAGCAGAACGCCCGTGGCGTCGACGAAGGCCTGGAAGGCGGGCAGTTCGACGAAGGAGACGTGCATTTCGGAAGCGAGCACTTCGGACAGGTCCGAAACGGGCCAGAACCGGCCGATGAACTTCGGCCAGCGGCTGTCCCCGCCGTCCCCGAAGTACTTGATCCGCAGCCATCCGGCCCAGTCCACCCGACCTACGCCGGGGCGGTCATCCTCGAACAGGATGGGTTGCGGATCTCCATAAACGCTCTTCAGGCCGGCTTCCAGGATGGGGGAGTGGTCTTCCGCCGCACCGGGACCACCGACGAACCATGCGGCCCATTCCTGTTTCTTCATCTCACCCGCCATGAGGGAAGCAAGGAAATGACGCCGGCTGCCTTCAAAGGTCGTTTCCCGGTTTGATGCCCAAGTTTTTTCATCCTTGCTCTTTTCGGGCGTCATGGACTCGAAGTAGGCCCATCCACTCCAGCCGTAGGCCACCGCATTGCCGCCGAGCCGGAGACCGTGGATGACCATCCGGTAGCCCAGGGCCGGATTGCTGAACGCAAACGGTCCGGCGGATTGCACATCCAGGGTTCCCATCCCGGCATCCTTCGTGATCCGGAGCGCGTCAGGGTTTTCGATGACGATATCGCTGGAGAACCGGGTGTAGGAGAAGGCCGTGATCTTGAATTCGTCGAGCAGGGTGGCGTCCGGGGAGGAACCCGCAGGATCCACGGCGGCTCCGAGCTGCAGGGCCAGGTCCGTATGGTCCGTCCTGGTGGCGCGTACGCCGAACGGGGCAAGGCCGTCGGCAGCGGCTGCCACCTCGAAGGCGTACTGGGGCGGTGCCGGAAGGGTGAAGCTTCCGTCCGGACCGGACTCGGTGACCAACGTGGTGTGGTGGACAAAGACGGTTGCACCGGATACGGGCGATCCGTCAGGTCCGGTTACGGTGCCGGTGATCTGCCGTGCGTTGACGGGAATGGCCCACAGGAGCAGCAGAAGGGAGAGACGGAGGATGTGCATGGCGGGCGGTGGTGGGTTGGCAAAAGACCTGCAGGAAGATGCACGATTTGAAGGAATATTGCCTCGATCAGACGCCGTTTCTCGTGTAGGGATTCCCCGGTTTTGGCCGGATCGGCCCGGTCAGTGGGTGCGCAGGCTCAGCGTGCCTTCCGGCTTGCCGCCCATCAGGTAGGCCAACTGGGCCTTGACGAAGAGGATGATGCCGAACATCTCCATGCCTTCCTCGACCAGCGTACTCATGGCGTAGGCCAGCGAATCGCTGTCCAGCGGTTCGCCCACCAATTCCATGATGACGGCGCCTCCCACGAAAACGGCGCCCGCAGTGAAGAACTGGATGAACGTGTGGCGGGGCAGGGAGCGAAGGAAGGGGAGGAAGTAGAGTCCCAGCACGGCGGCGATGAGGAGGCCGCCCCAGGCCCAGGAGGGCTCCACGATCGAATTGATGGTTTCATGCAAGCCGGCGATTTCGTCGATCGAGAGCCAGCAGAAGCCCAAGAACAGGATGGCCCATCGGCGTGCCTGGGGGTCTTCGAGACGTCGCTTCTCGAGGAGGATCGTTCCCAGGATGGCCATGGCCACCAACAGGTTGAAGCCCGAGAACCAGGTGGGAAGATTGTGCTCTTCGTTGACGTCGAAGAGTTGCAGGAAGTACCACGCCACCTCTGAAACCTGGTGGTGCCAGATCCACAGGACGGCATGCATGAAGAGGAGCCAGGTGGCCGTCCAGGTGAGCAGGCGTACGATGCGGCCGCGGTGCAGGGGGATTTCGAACACGGGCTGGTACCGATCTGAGGGAGGGGGAACCTGAATATCGGCAATCGGAGCGGGAAACTTGAAAGCCATGGGTGGCAGGACATGACAGGTCCCGTTACCTTGGGACCGTCGTTCCACTCACCTCCCTGATTCCATGCGCCTTCGTTCCTTGATGCTCTGCGCCGTGCTCCTGGCCGTCGCGGTTTCTGATCTGCGTGCCCAAGCAGTGGATCCTTCGCTCCTCGCCGGGCTCGATTACCGTCTGGTGGGTCCCTATCGGGGCGGCCGCTCCGCTGCGGTGACCGGAGTACCGGGCAATGACCACCTTTTCTACTTCGGCTCCACGGGAGGCGGCGTTTGGCGCACCCGCGATGGAGGACAATCCTGGGAGAATATTTCGGACGGATTCTTCGGGGGCTCGATCGGCGCGGTGGCCGTGTCCGAATGGGACAACAACGTGATCTATGTGGGCGGAGGCGAAAAGACCATCCGCGGCAACGTGTCCCACGGCAGCGGCATGTGGAAGTCCGTGGATGCTGGCAAGACCTGGACGCATATCGGACTGGATGATTCGCGCCACATAGCCCGCGTCCGCATCCATCCAAAGAATCCCGATCTGGTCTACGCAGCGGTCATGGGGCACCTGTTCGGTTCTAATGACCAGCGCGGCGTGTACCGTTCGAAGGACGGCGGCGAGACCTGGGAGCGGATCCATTTCGTGTCCGACAAGGCCGGCGCCGTGGATCTGATCATGGACCCGACCAATCCGCGCGTCCTGTATGCTTCGATGTGGGAGTTCTACCGCAACCCCTACCAGATGTCCTCGGGCGGCGAGGATTCCGGACTGTGGAAATCCACGGACGGAGGGGATACGTGGACGGAGCTCACGAATCAGGACAATGGTCTTCCCGGTGGCACGCTGGGTATCATCGGCGTCACGGTATCGCCGGTGAATCCGGATCGCGTCTGGGCCATCGTGGAGCATGATGACGGCGGGGTCTTCCGCAGCGAGAACGGTGGCGAATCCTGGCGCCGCATCAACTCGGACCGGAATCTGCGCCAGCGCGCCTGGTACTACACCCGCATCTACGCCGGGACCCAGGATGAGGACGAGGTATGGGTCCTGAACGTGGGCCTCTGGCACTCCAAGGACGGCGGCAGCGAATACTCCCAGGTGCGGACCCCGCACGGGGACCATCACGATTTCTGGATCGATCCGGACAATGCCGACCGCATCATCGTGGGGGATGATGGGGGTGCCCAGGTGACGTTCAACCGGGGCGAGACGTGGTCGACGTACCACAACCAGCCCACGGCGCAGTTTTACAGGGTCCACACGGACAACCACTTCCCGTACCGCATCTACGGTGGGCAGCAGGACAACTCGACCGTGCGCATCCTGCACACGTCGAACGGCCTGGACGAGCGCGAATGGGAGTCCACAGCCGGTGGCGAAAGCGCCTGGTTGGCCACGCATCCCGAGGATCCGGACGTCGTGTACGGCGGATCGTACGGCGGCTCTTTCTCCGTGGTGAACCATCGCACCGAGCAGTCCCGCTCCATCAACGTGTGGCCCGACAACCCCATGGGACACGGGGCTGAGGGCTTCAAGTACCGATTCAAGTGGAACTTCCCCATCAAGACCAGCCGGCATGATCCGGACCGGGTGATTGCCACCAGCCAGCACGTGCATGTGTCGAACAATATGGGCCAGTCCTGGGAAATCATCTCCCCGGACCTGACCCGCAACGATCCGACCACGCTCGGTCCATCGGGCGGCCCGATCACGAAGGACAACACGGCGGTCGAGTACTATGCCACCATCTTCACCCTGGCTGAAGGGGAAGAAGAGGGTGTGATCTGGACCGGTTCGGACGACGGGCTGATCCACATCACCCGCGATGGCGGCGCCAACTGGACCAACGTGACGCCGCCGGCGCGCATCTTCCCCGAGTGGATGATGGTCAATGACATGGTGGTCGATCCGCGGAATCCGGGCGGCCTCTATGTGGCCGCTACGCGGTACAAGTCGGATGACTTTGCGCCCTACCTCTACAAGACGGCCGACTACGGCGCCACGTGGACCAAGATCACGAACGGTATCGATCCGCTGCACTTCACGCGCACGATCGAACCGGATCCCATGCGCCCCGGCCTGCTGTACGCGGGCACGGAAAGCGGCATGTACATCTCCTTCGATGACGGCGCCTCCTGGCAGTCCTTCCAGCAGAACCTGCCCATCGTTCCGATCACGGACCTGGAGTGGAAGGACAACGATCTGGTGGTCGGCACGCAGGGCCGCAGCTTCTGGATCCTGGAGGACCTCAACCACATTCAGGGAATCCGGGCGTCGGATGCAACCCTGTCGTATGTCTTTCACGCGCCGTACCCGGCAACGCTCGGTGCAGAATCATCGGTTCGGTTGCGATACTGGCTGAAAGAGGATGTCGCGGACAAGGACGTGACCATGCGTATCCTGGAGCGCGATGGATCGACCATCATCCGCTCCTTTGAGGGCAGGGACGTGCCGTCAGAGGCCGGGGTGAACCAGTTCAACTGGAACATGCGCTATCCCGACGCGGAGTCCTTCGAAGGGCTCATCATGTGGTCGGGGTCGGTGCGGGGTCCGGAAGCCGTGCCTGGGGACTACGTGGCCCGGCTGATCGTCGGGGAAGACTCCTCGGACGTGACCTTCCGCATCAACCCTGATCCGCGCTCCGAAACGCCTATCGAAGGGCTCCAGGAGAAATTCGACTTCCTCATTGCCGTGCGGGACAAGCTGAGCGAGACCCACAAGGCCATCAAGCAGATCCGCTCCCTGCGGGACCAGGTCAATGACGTGCTGGAACGTGTACCGGCGGATCATCCCGAAGCAGACAGCATCAAGGCGTACGCCAATCGCATGCTCGAGGGGATGAAGGAGGTCGAGGAAGCTCTCTACCAGACGAAGAACCGGTCGGGTCAGGATCCGCTCAACTACCCCATCCGGCTCAACGACAAGCTTTCGGGGGTGGCCAGCGTGACGCGCGGCAACTACCCGCCCACGGACCAGGCGTATCAGGTGCGCGACGAGCTCATCCGTCAGATCGACGAATGGCTCACGAAGCTGGCCGATATCACCAGCTTCCAGATGAGCGAGTTCGAGGAGATGATGGAAGCCCTCAAGCTTCCGGTCATCAAGATGGACTCCTGATCAACGTCCGTCGTTGATTTCAACGTTCGGGAGGGCGTC
>JAQCDI010000207.1 GCA_027620595.1 Bacteroidota bacterium
ACGACGGCAGGTCGGTGACATCGAAGACCACGGCGCCCACATCCGAGTTCGGGCCCGACTGGCCCAACTGCATGGACTGCACATAGTAGTAGCGCCCCTTGTACTTGAAGTAGCGGCCGTCCATGGCGCCTCCGGTGTGGAGCTCTTCATTCTCGATGCGCCAGCGATGGATGACCCGTGCACGATCCGGGTCCGAGAGATCAATGACATCGAATCCGATGACACCGTTGCGCCGCGCCACGTAGGCGAAGGGCCGCGTCAGCTCCTGTTCGATTTCGATGTCGGAAATCGTGCCGGCCGCGCCCAGCGGGATGTGGGACATTACGCGGATGTTGGCCGATCCGCGTTCGCCCGGCGGCGGCGGATGCGGTGGCTGTTCGATACCCCGCTGGGCGCGGGCGGGAAGGGCCAGGAACAGAAGGAAGAGCAGGATTCGATTCATCGTTACCACCTCACCGATTGCGTCGGTCCGTTGTCCCAGTCCTGGACGGTGGACACGTTGGCAAAGCCCCAGCCCCGACCGTCCCATCCTTCGAAGGCTTCCATGTAGAAGAGCCACAGGCCGGTGTTCACATCCGTCACGGCAATCAGACCGTCATGATTGCGGACGTCGACATCCCAGGCGCCGTTGCGTTCCGTCTTCTCGTTGGAGAGCGAGGCGCGTGGACCGTCCCAGGTGTGGTAATAGCCCACTGTATAGGGTTCGAACGGGTTCATCATGTTGAACACCTGCAGCCCGTCGTCCATGGAAGCCGTGAAGACGAAAGGCCAGCGCAGCTCGTGATTCTCGGAGCGGTTGCGCCAGTCGGCCGTCCACGCGCCAGCCGCCACGCGGACGCGGGGCACCACGCCTTCGAAGGCCGGTCGGAGGTCAAAGATGCGAATGGGTGCCGTGCGATATCCCGCTGCCGCCACCAGATGGGTGCCATCGGGCGTGGCCGATACGGCGTGGCCGATCTGGACGGCGGCCGAACTGACCTGGGTCAACAGCTCCGGATCCGAGGGGTCCGTGATATCGAACACGTAGTACCCACCGGCGCCAGCGGCATAGAGGCGGTCGGTTTCGCTGTCGGCGTGCCACTGGGCGGTCATGGAGTGATAGCCGTAGTCTACGTTCGGTACGTCCTCGGGCAGCGCATAGGAGGCCACCGGGTCGGTCGAACCGGACAGGAGTCGGTCGATGTCGAAGGCGTCGATGGCATCACCTCCCGTGACCAGGAGGTAGGATCGCCCGTTGGAGTGCCGGTAGGCAAAAACGTGGTGGTAGGCACGCGGCGGACCGATCTCGGCCGCTGCGTCGAACTGGCCCTCGTCGGGATCGGATACTTCCCGTACACTCATACCCTGATCGTGTGTCACGGCCAGATAATGACGGCTGCCATGTCGGAAGAGGGTCAGGTCTCCCAGATTGCGACCCGCTGGATCCCAGGATCCGACCACCCGGGGCGAGGAGGGGTCGGCGAGGCTGATGGCCACCACCTGGGATCCGTCAGCATGTTCGCGGGCTACGAATACGAACGGCCTACCTGCTTCCTGGTCCAGGACGACATGACCGGTGCCTCGTCCAAGGGCTTCGAAACCGGCGGAAGGGGACTGCGTGGACTGCATGCCTCCAAGGGCGAGATGCCCGGCAAGCTCCATATTGCGGCTACCGCGGGCACCGTCCTGACGCCGGGCATGCGCATCAGAGACGAACACACCCACCACGAGCAGGCCGACGACAAGGGTCGGAAAGCGTCGCATGGACAGTTGGGATTGGCTGGGTGGATCGGGCTCAACGGCCTTCACAAGGCCGAAACGGGGATTTTCAGGTTACGACGCCGTTCCGGGAATTGCAAAGCTTGCGTGAAGGGACTCCATGCCCTCCTGGAGTCGATCAAACGCGGCCAACAGCGAGCGGAGTGGGAAACGACCCGGAGCAAGGATTCCCCTTGTTGGTTCGTTGCGTAGATTGCCCATGAGGACCAATCCGCGGCCTCCCAATCCAACGAGTCTTCCAATCCTTCCAGAAGCCCATGACACGCCGATTTCCCGTCCTCCCGCTGATTCTGATCGGAATCATGTTCTTCTCGGCCTGTGCGTCTGCGCCCGCGCCGTCCAATCCCGATGCGGCCATGACGGCCCTGGTGGATTCGGCCCGAACCATGATTGAGGCCGAAATGCAGGCAGCCAACCTGCCCGGCCTGTCGATCGCGGTGGCCGTGGACGGACAAGTGGTCTGGGCCGAAGGATTCGGTCACGCCGACCGCGAAACCGGGCAGCCGGTTACGCCAGCCTCGAAATTCAGGGTGGGCAGTGTGTCCAAACCGTTCACGGCAACGGCTGTGGCGCAGCTCATGAGCGACAGCCGGATGGATGTGGATGCGCCGATCCAGACCTGGGTCCCGACCTTCCCGACCAAGGAGTGGACCATATCCACCCGCCAGGTGGGTGGGCACATCGCCGGCATCCGCCACTACGAAGGGGACGAGAACCTCTCGGCCGTCGAATATCCGACGGTGCAGGCCGGTCTGGAGATCTTCAAGGATTCGCCCCTGCTCTTTGAGCCCGGGACCCGCTACGCCTACTCTTCCTACGGATGGAATCTGATTTCGGCCGTCGTGGAAGGAGCTTCGGGACAGGACTTCCTGACCTACATGGACGAACACGTATTCGGCCCCCTCGGCATGACCAGCACGGAGGCAGACTGGGCCACCCGGGACATCGCCGAGCGGGTTTCCTTCTATGTCCGCGACGAAAACGGTTCGCCCGTTCCTGCACCCTATGTGGACAACAGCTACAAATGGGCGGGCGGCGGCTTCCTTTCCACGCCGGCCGACATGCTCCGGTTTGCCGAAGCGCACCGGAGTCCCGGATTCCTGAGTCAGGAGGCCCTCGATTTCCTGCAGACCTCGCAGCAGCTCGCTGACGGGTCGGCCACGGGGTATGGCTTTGGCTGGACCACGGCGGAGGATGATGCCGGGCGGAGGCTCGTCGGGCACACCGGAGGATCGGTGGGAGGAACCACGCTGCTGACCATGAACCCGGAGACGGGGATCGTCGTAGCCATGGCCATCAATCTTTCCGGCGCCGATCTCTCGGTCGGTCGCCGCATCATGCAGCTGTTCCTGGACGGCCCAACCCCCGACTGAGTCCATGCGACGAGCCTGGTTTTCCGGATTCCTCTTTTCCCTGATGCTCCTGTCGGCCTGCCGACCATCCGACGTGGTGGAGGTGACGATCCATACGTCCCGGGGGGATATCGAAGTGGCCGTGGACACGGTAGCAGCGCCCGTGACGTCGGCCAATTTCCTGCGCTATGTCCGTTCCGGATTCTATGATGGCGGGTCGTTCTTCCGGGTGGTCCGGATGGACAACCAACCGTCCGACTCGATCCGCATCGAGGTCATCCAGGGGGGGGCGAACCGTGAATTGGAGGATCTGTTTTTTGACCCGATCCCCCTCGAGCGTACCTCGAATACCGGGCTGAGCCACGTGGACGGAACGATCTCGATGGCCCGGGGTCGGCCGGATACCGCCACAGATTCCTTCTTCTTCACCATCGGCAATCAACCTTCCCTCGATTTCGGCGGAATGCGCAATCCCGATGGTCAAGGATTTGCCGCGTTCGGTCGGGTATTCTCGGGCATGGACGTCATCCGCAGCATCCAGTCCGACTCGACCCTGACGGAAAGCCCACAGGTGCTGCGCAACGAGGTGGTGATCGACAGCATCCGGGTGCACTGACATGGCGCTTCGCGAGTGTCCGTCCTGTGCGCTGGAAAGCGATCCCGCCGAGACCGTATGCCCATTCTGCGGATACGAATTCCCTGAGCCGTCCAAAGGAATGTCCACGGCGGCGTGGTTGTTCGTCGTCCTCCTTCTCGCCTGGCCCGTGTCGCAGCTCATCCGCCTGCTGTTCTGGTAGTCCATTCCCATGACCCTTCCTTCCTCCTTCTTCGGCGATATCACACCCGAGCAGTTCCTGGCCGAATACTGGCAGAAAAAGCCCCTGCTGGTGCGCGGTGCGTGGCCGGGGTTCGTCAACCCCCTGCCGCTTCCTGCTTTCCTGAAGCTGGCCTCCCGCCCGGATGCCATGAGTCGACTGCTGATCCAGCATGAGGGCAGGCACAACTGGGAGTTGCGGGAGGGACCGTTTGCGGCCCGCACCTTCAAAACGATGCCGGACTCCCACTGGACGCTGCTCATCCAGGAAGTGGACCGTTTGGTTCCAGCCGTGCGGGACATGCTGGGCGCGGTGGACTTCCTGCCCAAATGGCGACTCGATGACGTCATGATCAGTTATGCTGCCAACGGTGGGGGGGTAGGTGCCCACATCGACAACTACGATGTCTTCCTGCTGCAGGGCCACGGGCTCCGACGCTGGCAGATCAACACCACGCCTGTCGAGGAAGAGGTGCTCATCGAAGATATTGATGTATCCATCCTGGCCGACTTTGTACCCGACAGGGATTGGGTGCTCGAGCCCGGCGACATGCTCTATCTGCCGCCCCGCGTGGCCCACTACGGCGTGGCGGAGGGGGAGTGCATGACCTTTTCCATCGGGTGTCGGGCGCCTTCCGAGGCCGACATGCTCAACGCCTTGATGGAGCAGCTACTCATGCAGGCGGATCCGGAAGCGCGGTTTGCCGATCCGGATCTGCAACGGCCTGCATCCACGGCAGCCCTCGGTGACGGGGTGGTGGCCTGGACACGCCGCCTTCTGAAGGACCTTTTGGGTGACGAAGCCCGACTGACGGAAATGGTGGGCACGGTACTATCCCAGCCACGACGCTGGATTGAGGAGGATGCCCTGCCTGAGGATACGCTGGAAGAAGCGCTGGCCGACGGAGGACGAGTGCGGCCCGGTTCGTCCTCCCAAGTCCTTCTCCAGGACGGTCCGGACGGTTCACTGCTCCTCTTTGCCGCTGGCGAAGTCATCGAGCTGGATGCGTCGTTCCGGCCGTTGCTGATCAAGCTCATTGAAGGACATGGCCTCACGGCCGGGGATCTGGGCACCGATCAAGCGCTGGATGAGCTGCTCGATGATCTCTATGGCCAGGGCACGCTGGTTGTCGACGCCTGATCGGGCATTGACGCTTCGGCCTTTTCCCTTTTACCCTGAAATACGTGCGGCGCGGGAT
>JAQCDI010000208.1 GCA_027620595.1 Bacteroidota bacterium
CCATCATCGCCGCAGGGTTCCGCTCCCCCCACCCCGGATCCCGCTGACCCGGCCCACCCACCAACACCCCCGACTGTATGGCGGCTAAGCAAGACGTCCATCTGCTGGAATTCGAACGTCCCCTCTTCGAACTCGAGAAAAAACTCGAGGAAATGCGGGCCATTCGAAACGAGGATACCGGAAAGGATCTTGAGAAGACCATCAAGGCACTCGAAGATCGCGTGGAGGAGCTGCGCACCTCTATCTACCAGAATCTGACCCGATGGCAGCGGGTGCAGATAGCCCGCCACCCGGATCGGCCCTACTCGCTGGATCATATCGAAGCCATCACAAACGGCTTCGTGGAGTTGCATGGGGATCGCCTTTTCGGGGACGACCCGGCCATCGTGGGAGGATTCGCCACGTTCAAGGGCTCTCGCTATGGCGGACGGGACCAGTCGGTCATGATCCTGGGGCACCAGAAAGGCCGGGATACGAAGAGCCGCAAGTATCGCCGATTCGGTATGCCGAATCCCGAAGGATACCGCAAGGCCATGCGCCTCATGGACATGGCCGCCCGATTCGGCAAACCGGTAGTCACCCTGCTGGACACCCCTGGTGCTTTCCCTGGCCAGGAGGCCGAAGAGCGCGGACAGGCCGAAGCCATTGCCCGCAACCTGCTAGAGATGGCTCGCCTTCCGGTCCCCATCGTCGTGGTCGTCATCGGCGAAGGCGCCTCGGGTGGTGCCCTCGGCATCGGCGTCGGGGATCGTCTGTTGATGCTCGAGAATTCCTGGTATTCTGTCATTTCCCCCGAGAACTGTTCGGCCATCCTGTGGCGCTCCTGGGACTACAAGGAGGAGGCGGCCCGGGCGCTCAAGCTGACCGCGCCGGACCTCGTCAAGCAGGGTATCGTGGATGAAGTGATCGCCGAGCCCAGGGGCGGATCGCACCACAATCCGAAGGCCACCTCGGAAGCCATGGGCCGGGCCATTGCCAAGCACCTGGCCGAGCTGGAAGCCCTCGACACGAACGCTCTCCTCGACGCGCGTCTGGCCAAATACGACGCCATGGGGCCATTCGAAACGGTCTGAACCGGCGGCATGGAGGCTCCTCCCCACACATTCCACCACAGGGTCCGCTTCCGCGAGTGTGACCCCATGGGCATTGCCTACCATGTCCACTATCTGGACTGGTTCGAGTACGCGCGTACGGAGGCCTTGCGGGATCTCGGCGTTCCGTACAAGGAGATTGCCGACAGCGGCATCACCCTGCCCGTGACCCACCTCGAGATCGACTACAAGGAATCGGCGCGCTACGACGACATGATCCGCATCGAGACCCGGGCCCGCCTGTCGGCCTCCACGGTGCGGATTGCCTGCCACTACCGCGTCCTGCGGGACGAGGACGATCGGCTCCTGGCCACCGGCCGCGTGGACCTGTGCTTCCTGGACCCTGAGCGCAACCGACCGGTCCGCGCGCCGGAGTCCGTTACGGCATTGGTTCCCGTCGAATCCTGAGTGGCGGAACCTTCCCTGCGTTCGCACTTCCCATCCTGCTTCTTCCCAACGTCCGACTGCTCCCGACAACGGATACTCCTTCCGAGCCTTTCCCTTCCTACCCGCCATGCTGCAGGAGCAGAGCCGGCTTTTCCAACGTTTGCTGTTTTTCGCTGATGCCCTGATCGTGGTCATCAGCTGGGTGCTGGCCTACTACACCCGATTCGAAGTCTTCCCGGGACTGGGCATCTTTCCGTTGCCCGAGTGGCTGCCGCTGTCGGCGTACATGCGGTTCGTTCCGTGGGTGCTGATCCTGTCCATGCTGGTCTTCTGGGCTTCGGGGCTCTACGTCCCCGACAGGGCCCAACGCATGTCAACGTTGATCTACACGGTCGGCAAGGCCATCCTCATCGGCATCGTCTTTGCCGCCGCGGCCACCTACTTCTACCGGGCCTTCTATTTCTCGCGCCTGCACATGCTGCTCTTCGGCATGATCCTGCCGGTGTTGCTGGTCCTGCTGCGGCTCTCCATCCTGGCTTTCCTCAAACACGGCCGTCAGAACGGACGCTACCTGCGGCGCGTGCTCATCATCGGCGCCGGCCGGGTCGGCCGGCGCCTGGAAGACGCTTTCCGTCAATATCCCTGGATGGGATTCGAGACCGTCGGGTTCCTCGACGACACCCGGACCAGCGAACATGACGTCATCGGAACCACCGAAGACGTGGGGGCCATCCTGGACCGGTTCGAAGCGGCCGGCACACCCATCCAGTACGTGTACATCGCACTGCCCATATCTGCAGCGGATCGGATCACGGAACTGGCCAACCGGATGTCCACGCGGCTCGCCCATGTCTGCCTCGTGCCGGACCTCTTCCAGCTGGACATCCTCAACAGCCGCGTCACGGACATAGGCGGCCTGCCCGTCATCCATATCATCGACGAGGCCCCGCTCGAATTCCGGCGTGCCGTCAAGCGCCTCATCGACATCCTTTTTTCGACGGCTTTCCTCCTCCTCTTGTCTCCCCTGCTGCTGCTGATTGCCCTTGCCGTCAAGCTGTCCTCCCCGGGGCCCGTGTTCTACCGGCAGGAGCGCATGGGGTTGAACGGACACAATTTTGCCATGCTGAAATTCCGCTCTATGCCCGTGGATGCGGAGCAGCAGACCGGTGCCGTGTGGGCCACGGCTGGAGAGCAACGGGCCACCCGCGTCGGGGCCTTCCTCCGACGGACCTCCCTGGACGAATTGCCCCAATTCATCAATGTGCTCAAGGGTGACATGTCCGTCGTGGGGCCCCGTCCGGAACGACCCGTGTTCATCGAACAATTCCGTGGGCAGGTACCCCACTATATGCTGCGTCACAAGATGAAGGCCGGCATCACCGGCTGGGCCCAGGTCAACGGCTGGCGCGGCAATACCTCCATCGAGAAGCGGATCGAGTTCGACCTCTACTACATCCAGAACTGGTCCCTGCGCCTCGACCTCAAGATCATGTTGATGACCCTGTGGAAGGGGTTCGTCCACGAAAACGCGTACTGAGCGCCCGAAAGCCATCCTTCAGATCCAGAACATATCCCTCGCCTTCGGCGACCAGATCATCCTGCGCAATGCCTCCTGGGCGTTGCGGATCGGGAAGCGGTTCGGCCTTGTGGGGCCCAACGGAGCGGGCAAGACCACGCTGCTCAAGATCATCGCGGGCGATGTCCTGCCCGACGAGGGCAGCGTGATCCGGGGCGGCATGAGCGTTGGGTACCTGCGACAGGAAACCGAAGAGGTCTCCGCCGGCGTGACCGTCCTGGCCGAAGCCATGCAGGCCTTCTCGGAAGCCCTGGACCTGGAGAAAGAGGAAAAACGGATCCTGTCGGCCATGGAGGCCACCGAGGACCACACAAGCGAGGCCTACCACAAGTTGATGACGGACTTCGACCGGGTCCATCAGCAGCTGCTGGCCCATGACGTCCACATGATCAAACCCAGGACGGAAGCTGTCCTGAGCGGTCTGGGCTTCGATGCCGAAGATTTCGATCGGGCCCTGGACACCTTCTCCGGGGGCTGGCGCATGCGCGTGGCCCTGGCCCGCCTGCTGCTCCGCCAGCCGGATGTGCTGTTGCTGGACGAACCCACCAACCACCTCGATATCGACTCGATCGACTGGCTGGAGAACTACCTGAAGACGTATCCGGGCACGGTGGTCCTGGTTTCCCACGACCGCTACTTCCTGGACCGCATGGTCAACGCAACGGTGGAGCTGATACAGGGCCGTCTGACCGAATATGCCGGCAATTACAGCTTCTACCTCCAGGACCGCACAGAACGGCGCGAAATCCAGCGGGCAGCGTGGATCAACCAGCAGAAGACGATCGCAGAGACCGAGCGCTTCATTGAGCGGTTCCGGGCCAAGGCAAGCAAAGCCACCCAGGTCCAGTCCCGCGTCAAGCAGCTTGACAAGCTCGAACGGGTACCGGAACCCCCTTCGGACGAGGCCACCATCTCGTTCCGTTTTCCGGATCCGCCACGTTCAGGGAAAGTGGTCCTGGACTTTCCCCGCTTCTCCAAGACCTACCCGTCTGACCACGGTTCGCCCGTTCCCGTATTCCGGAATGCCGGGCCGCTTACCATCGAGCGGGGCGAAAAGATTGCCCTCATCGGACGCAACGGCGCAGGGAAGTCCACCCTGGCCCGCATGCTCCTGGGGACGGAGTCCTTCGAGGGAGACCGCATCGAAGGCCACAACGTGGCCATCACGTTCTTTGCGCAGCACCAGGCCGAAACGCTGGATCGGGAACAGACAGCCCTTGACGCGTTGCGACATGCCGCCCCGGACCGTTCGGAAACCGAATTGCGTACCCTCCTGGGTGCCTTCCTCTTCCGGGGTGACGACGTCTTCAAGAAGATCAAGGTGCTCAGCGGGGGCGAACGCAGCCGCGTGGCCCTGGCCCGAACGCTGGCCTCCCCGGCCAACCTTCTGATCCTGGACGAACCCACCAACCACCTCGACATCCAGTCCATCGCCGTCCTGGCCGAAGCGCTCCGACAGTATTCTGGCACGTTCGTGGTCGTCTCGCACAACCGGTACTTCCTCGACGAAGTGGTTTCCAAAGTGTGGCGCGCCGGCGCGGGAGGCGTGCACCAGTTCGAGGGCAATTACAGCGACTACCTCTGGCAGATGGAGCACGGCACGCGCCGCGCCGACGCGCCACCAGCGGCCAGCGGACCCGCCGCTCCGCGACCGACCCTTGACATGGGGGCACCTGCTGCCAGTGGGGCTGCCGTTTCGGCCGGCAGCGGACCGAAGACGAAGGAACAGAAACGGCTGGAGGCCGAGGAACGCGCACGCAAGCGGGATGCCAAGGTGGCAGCCAGCGGATCGAAGTCTGCCGGCATGAACGACTACCAGCTGCGCAAGGAGTATGCGAAGGTGGAATCGGGTGTGGAAAAGCTGGAAACCCGCGTGGCCAGCCTCGAGGCCCAGCTGGCCGATCCTTCCCTTTTTGCCGATGCCGTTCGGGGCAAACGGCTGATGGCCGAGTATGAAGAGGCCGGGAAGCGCCTTGCGGAACAGACTGCCTGGTGGGAAGAACTGGCCGAGGCCATGACGGAACGGGGCCTCGATCCGTGATGATGCAAGCCGTTGATCCGCCCGCGA
>JAQCDI010000209.1 GCA_027620595.1 Bacteroidota bacterium
CTCTGGCAGCCCGGGCCGAGGACGCGCGTCCGCCTGACAAGCGAAGTGCGGGCCACCTACACGGTGGATGATTTCGTCCTCCAGGGTCGACGGCCCACGGATCAGGCGGCGCGCGAAATGCGCTACGAGCTGGAGGCCGAACATCAGGTCCAGACCGGCCTGCGACTCCTCCTGACGGGTTCGGTCTCGGACCTGCAACTGGGGCGTTTCCTGGACGATGTGTTTGCCGAGATTCCCTTTGATACCCTGCGCACGGTCAGCATGTGGGCGCGTGTGCAGACGGGTCGCCGGGTTCAGGCTGAGTTGGGCGTGCGGGCCTTCATCCGCACGGACTTCGACCGGGCCGCCACGGTACGCTACACGGTTCCGGAAACCGGTGAAGAGGCCACGATCAGCCGCATGGGCCGCCAGCGCATCGACCAGGTCGGGCCCACCATGGCCATCCTGTGGCCCATGCGCCGAAACGCGTATCTTCGACTGGATGGCTGGGCTACGGTCCAAACAGTAACCCAACGGCTCTACGGGGATTTGCCCGAGGAGCGTACTGCCGTCATCCGGGCTGCCGCAAACCGCGGAAAGCGCACCCTCATTCCCAACCTGGCGCTGACCATGCGCTGGGGGTTGTGAACGGCCCCGCCCGGGGATCGACCGAAACCATCAACAGAGCTGGCCATCCGACATGCTGCGTATTGGACTGACAGGGGGCATCGGGAGCGGCAAGTCGGCCGTCCGGGACCTGTTGGGGCGCAAGGGCGCGCGGATCTTTGACGCCGATGCGGTAGCCAAGCGCTTGATGGTGGAGGATGCAGACGTCAAGGCCGAACTCGGGGGCGTACTCGGGGAGCGGGCCTGGCTTCGGGATGGGTCGCTCAACAAACGGTGGATTGCCGAGCGGTTGTTTTCCGACGAGGACCTTCGGCGGCGGGTCAACGGCATCGTGCATCCGGCCGTGCACCGCGCTTTCGACGTGGCGGCGCAGAAGGCCGAGCGTGAAGGTGTTGCCATTTTCGTGCGGGAAGCCGCCCTGCTGCCGCCACCGGGAAAGGAGTCGTTCCTGGATCGTCTGGTGGCGGTGACCGCACCACGCGAAGAGCGGATACGGCGCGTAATGCAGCGGGATGGGCTGACGTATTCGGATGTCGAGGCACGCATCCTGGCCCAACCTCGCGACGAGGAGTATGCTGCCTTGGCGGATGACATCATTTCCAACGGGGGTTCCATGGCTGGGCTGTCGGCGCAGGTGGATGCCCTCTGGAACGAATGGATGGACAGGGAGGACCGAGCATGATCGAGATTGGAGCACGCGTACCGCGTCGACGCAACCGCATTCTGCGCATCCTGGGCAAAGGGATCCTCAAAATCGGACGCTGGCGCGTCACGGGCCGGATTGCGGATGAGCCCCGCTTTGTCCTGACCGGCGGCCCACACACGTCCAATTGGGACTTTGTCTATGCCCTGATGTCCGTTTGGGCCCTGGAGCTGGACGTGCACTGGATTGGCAAGCACACGATATTCCGCTGGCCGTTCGGCCGCGTTTTTGCATCCCTGGGCGGCATCCCGGTGGATCGGAACAACCCGGGCACCCTCTTCCGCGACATGCTGCGCGGTTTTGCCGGCCAAGGCGGGTTTGTCCTGGCGCTGTCGCCGGAAGGCACCCGGAAGAAGGTGAAGCGCTTCAAACCCGGGTTCCACCGCATCGCCCTCAAAGCGGGCGTTCCGGTCATTCCCGCCGGCATGGATTTCAGCACGCGGACCCTCCACTATGGAGAGCCGATTCCTGTGGACGACGATTTTCAGGCCGTCGAAGCGAAACTGCGGGCATTCTGGGCGGATTTCATCCCCAGGCATCCGGACCAGTTCTGAGGTGGGAAGGCCTTAATTCCGGAATGAATCCGTCGATTACAAAGGTGATACGCCTTCCCCGGCCCACCTTGTACCCGCGTAGTGATGTCGAAGCTGCTATCCCTGTACGGCAAGACGGTCAATCTGATCGTGATCGTTTTCGTCGTCTCATTTTCCGTGATCTCCCTTGCTTTCCTGTCCATTTCGGCCATGGAAGAGCGGGACAAGGTCCGTGACCTGGAAGAGATCATCCTTCGCGCCAACAGCGGCGTGCGTGAGTTCATGATCACTCGGGATCCCCAGGATGCCAAGGATACGGAAGTGCTGTTGCAAGAGGCGGATCTGGCGGTTCGCGAGGGTATCCGGGCCAAGAACCATCAGCAGCTGCACAACGAAGTGCTGCTCTACCTGCATTCGATCACAAACCTTCTGAAGGTGTATCAGCAGCGGGGTTTCTACGAAGAGGATGGATTGGAAGGCCACATCCGCGAGCAACTCAACGCGATAGAGCAAACGTTGCTGCAAGCCGGTGAGCGGGACGCTGTCCTGGCACTGCTTCAGGCCCGGCGCGCTGAAAAGAACTTCCTGCTGCGGGAACGCTCATCCTACGTGGACGCCCTGCACGACACGGTGGACGACCTCATGGCAGCCGTGCGGCGCAGCAAGCTGACCGAGGCGGAAATAGAGCGCATCAACGTCGATCTGGGAGACTACCAGCACGACTTCGATCTACTTGTTTCCCTGGTGGACCGGGCACAGTGGATCCGCTCCGACCTCGAATTCATCCAGGGTGCCATCGGAAACACGTTGCAACTGGTCATCGCCGTCGAACAGCAGCGCGCCCGACGTTTCCTGTGGAGCGCGCTTGGACTGATGTTGCTGGCCTTCGTGTTCGGCATCGTGTATTCGATGTACGTGGCACGCACCATCCTGAAGCCGCTCGAAGCCATGCGGCACTACGCGCGACGTGTAGCCGACGGGGAGCACCCCGAACCCGGAGACTGGGCAGCCGAGGACCTGACCAACGACGGTCTGAGTGCCTTGCTGGATTCGTTCAGGGAAGTGGCCGAACAGGTCCGACTGCGCAAGGTGGCCGAGGAGGACCTGCAGGTTTCCAAGGAAGCCCTTCAGCAGTACGCCAATGAGCTCGAGTCAAGAACCGAACAGCTGGACGAAGTCGTGGTCCAGCTCAAGGAGGCGAAGAGCGACGCAGAGCGGGAATCCCGTACCAAGGCGGAGTTCCTGGCCAACATGAGCCACGAAATCCGAACGCCACTCAACGGCATCATCGGCATGACGAGCCTTTTGGACGTGGACGATATGCCGGCCGATCAGCGGGAAGTGGTCGACGTGATCCGCACGAGTGGTGAGTCGTTGCTGTCTGTTGTCAATCACGTCCTGGATTTTTCGAAGATCGAGGCTGGAGGCATGTCGCTGGAAGAGGAACCGATGAGCATCCGCTCGACTGTGGAGGATGGATTGGGCATGGTGTCCCGGCAGGCGGCCGAGAAAGGCCTGGACCTTTCCGCCCGGATCGACGAAAGCGTGCCCGAGTTCGTGCACGGCGATGCCACCCGCATCCGGCAGATCGTACTGAACCTGCTGGGCAATGCGGTCAAATTCACCCATGATGGGGAAATCCAGGTGCGCGTGAAGGCCTCATCCATGGAATCGGATCGGATCCAAATGCATATCGAGGTCCAGGATACCGGAATCGGTATCGATGACTCTCAATTGGGAAGCCTGTTCGAGCCATTCCGTCAGGCGGAAGCGTCCACGACGCGCCGATTCGGAGGCACGGGTCTGGGTTTGACCATCAGCCGCAAGTTGGGCCAGATGATGGGAGGAGACATGTGGGTGGAAAGCCGTCCCGGCCGGGGCTCCACCTTCCACTTCACCCTGACCCTGCGCACCGACTCGGTATCCACTCCGTCCGTCCCTGTTGTGGTGCCGGGTCATCAGCGGGTCCTGGTCCTGACGAGGGCTTCCCTGATCGGGGAGGCGCTCAAGGAAACACTGGGGCGTTTCGACCTGGAAACCGATCTCGTGGCCTCCGAAGAGGAAGCCACGGATCGCCTCTCGGAAGCGGAATACTTTGCCGTCTTCATCAATGAATGCGGCGGTGGATTCGACGGCGTGGCCGGAACGGCCATTGCACGCATGCTCAAGAGCGGTGCGCCGATGACTCCCTTCGTCGTATTGCGGCACATTGATCAGCAACTCGGGGATGATGCGACAGAATGCCTGCTCAAACCCGTGCGCTTCTCGGCCCTGCGCGATTTCGTACTCCGTCATTCCCATCAGCAGACGGAAGGCCTCCGCATCCTGGCCAAGAAGGGCGAGCCTTCGAGCGGTCTGCGTCGGGTGGCCATGCCCGACCGGGAAACCCTTCCCATGCGCCGGACTTCGGTCCTTCTTGTGGAGGACAATCCGGTCAACCAGAAAGTGGGCGTCCGGATGCTCGAGCGCCTGGGCTGCGAGGTCCACGTGGTTGACCGCGGCGAGAAAGCGGTTGAAGCCGTCCGGGACGGGCGCTATTCGCACATCTTCATGGATGTGCAGATGCCCGGCATGGACGGACTGGACGCCACGCGGGCCATTCGGGAGTTGCCTGATCTGGCACTTCGTCCGGTGATCATTGCCCTGACGGCCAATGCCACGACCATGGATAGGCATCGCTGCCTGGAAGCCGGTATGGACGATTATGCCTCCAAGCCGGTCGACCCCAAGACGCTGCGTATCCTGTTGGAGCGCTATCCCGCACCCGGGCAAAGCGTGGGCGGAGACGGCTCGGCACAAGCGGAACCACCAGCGTTGGCCGGAGAATGAGGGGACTTTCGCTCTCCTGACGGGTCAGGAAGCAGTGTCCTTGCCAGACACCGAGGAAATGGCGCTCTTTTCGACGCGCAGCTTGGTGTTGCTGTCCACCTGTACCAGGACGGACGTTTCATCCACCTGCGTGACGGTCCCGTGGAGTCCTCCGATGGTGATCACGCGGTCATTCTTTTTCACCGCTTCAATCATGGATTTGCGCTGATCTTCCTTCTTCTTCTGGGGCCGGATGATGAAGAAGTAGAAGACGATGAAAATGAGGATCAGGGGCAGGAACATGGCCAGCGGATTGGACTGTTCGCCTGCCGGGGCGCCAAGAAGGAAGAAAGTCAGGGTCGACATGATCGGTTGGAATCGTTGTTCGGTCGGCCAATATACGGGTTGCCCGGCGCGTTGGCGCACCCGGTCATGAGAAGCATGCGTGGGGTACGGGCAA
>JAQCDI010000210.1 GCA_027620595.1 Bacteroidota bacterium
GGCCGAGGTTTGCTCCCGCGCGCTTAGGGAGGCTGGTGTGTCGGTTGTTGTCCTTGCCGGGCGACCGGGCGACGCGGAAGCCACGCTGCGGGCCGCTGGTATCGCCTATTTCATCCATGCCGGCGACGATATGCTGGCGACGCTGCGCGCGCTCGCCGGCGAGATAGGGATGATCGAGTGATGAGCGCGATACCTGATTTCACCACGATTTCCTTCGACGGAAGCTCAAACGCGGCGAAGACTATCGGCGTGGACGTCGATCTAGAGCAATCGGCTTGGACAACCCCCGAGGGCATCGACGTTAAGGCGCTCTATACGGCCAAGGATACCGAGGGGCTCGATTTCCTGAACGGCTGGCCCGGGATCGCGCCTTATGTGCGGGGACCCTACCCGACCATGTACGCGACCCGACCCTGGACGATCCGACAATATGCCGGGTTCTCCACCGCCGAGGAGTCCAACGCCTTCTATCGCCGGAACCTGGCCGCGGGGCAAAAGGGGCTGTCCGTTGCCTTTGACCTGCCCACCCATCGGGGGTATGATTCCGACCATGAGCGGGTGCCGGGCGATGTAGGCATGGCCGGAGTGGCCGTGGACAGTGTCGAGGACATGAAGATCCTGCTCGACGGCATTCCCCTCGAACGGATGAGCGTCTCGATGACCATGAACGGGGCTGTCCTTCCCGTCATGGCCTTCTATATCGTCGCCGCCGAGGAATCCGGAGTACCGCCCGAGAAGCTGGCCGGGACGATCCAGAATGACATCCTGAAGGAGTTCATGGTCCGGAACACCTTCATCTATCCGCCGGAACCGTCCATGCGGATCGTCCGGGACATCATCCGGTTCGCATCGGAGCGGATGCCCCGTTTCAATCCCATTTCCGTGAGCGGATACCACATGCTCGAAGCCGGCGCCTCTCCGGACCTGGAGTTGGCATATACGCTGGCCGACGGCATTGAATACGCCCGACAGGCCGTGGCCGCCGGCCTGGACGTGGATGCCTTTGCCCCCCGCATTTCCTTTTTCTTCGGGATCGGCATGGATCTCCTCACCGAAGTGGCCAAGCTGCGGGCGGCCCGGACATTGTGGGCTGAGCTCATGCAGGAATTCCAGCCGCAGGACCCCAAATCCCGGATGCTTCGGACCCATTGCCAGACATCGGGTTGGTCGCTTTCGGCGCAGGATCCTTTCAACAACGTGGCGCGCACTTGTGTCGAAGCGGTGGCCGCCGTTTGCGGACACACGCAGTCCTTGCACACCAATGCATTGGATGAAGCCCTGGCGCTGCCCACGGATTTCTCGGCCCGCGTTGCGCGGGACACGCAGCGCATCCTGCAGGAGGAATCCGATCTGACCCGGGTCATCGATCCGTACGGCGGAAGTTTCGAACTCGAATCCAGGACCGCCGGGTTGATCGAAGCGGCGCGCGGCCACCTGTCGGAGGTCGAGGCCGCCGGCGGCATGGCAGAGGCCATCCGGCTGGGAATTCCGAAGCGCCGGATCGAACAGGCGGCCGCGCGCCGCCAAGCCCGTATCGATTCGGGCGACGAGGTAATCGTAGGTGTCAACCGGTTCCAGGCCGACAAGTCCACCGACGTGGATGTCCGGTTGATCGACAACAATGCGGTTCGCCAGTCCCAGATTGCACGCCTGAAGTCTGTGAGGGCGGGCCGGGACGAGCACGCCGTGACCGAGATTCTCGAAGGGCTTGAATCGGCGGCAAAGGACGCATCAGCGCCCCTCATGGAGCTCTGCATCGAGGCGGCGCGGCGTCGTGCAACCCTGGGAGAGATCTCGGCGACCCTGGAGCGCGTATTCGGCCGTCACCAGCCCGAGTCCTCCCTGACAACGGGGGTGTATGCGGCAGCGTTCAGCCATCGCCGTACATTGGAGGGCGTGAAGAACAAGTCCGACATATTCCTCGAGCAGTCCGGGCGTCGCCCTCGCATCCTGATCGCCAAATTGGGACAGGATGGCCACGATCGTGGTGCGCGTGTCATCGCCAGCGCGTTTGCCGACCTGGGATTCGACGTCGATGTCGGCCCGCTCTTCCAGACGCCCGAAGAAACGGTTCGTCAGGCCATCGAGAACGACGTACACGTCATCGGTGCCAGTTCATTGGCCGGCGCGCATCGAACGCTGATACCCGACGTCCTGCGCCTCCTGGCCGAGTCAGGCCACTCAGGGATCCGTGTCGTTGCGGGTGGTGTGATACCGGAGCCGGACATTCCGGCGTTGCTGGAGGCGGGAGTAACAGCCGTCTACGGTCCGGGGACGGTCATCCCGGAAGCGGCGTCGGATCTTCTTGATACGCTGATCAGCGATCTATCCGACCCCGAATCCCTGTCCAACGGAGCCTCATGAACGCTTCTTTTGACCTGGATGCCCTTGTGGAGGGACTCGTGTCCCGGGAGCGCGGTGCACTTGCCCGGGCCATCACGTTGACCGAGAGCCAAAGGGCCCATGACGAACTCCTGCGGATGGATCTGCTGGACCGTTGCGTACAGCATCTGTCGTCTTCGGGACAGGCCGCATCCCAGCGATGGGCACTGACGGGGCCCCCGGGCGTCGGCAAGAGTACACTGATCGATGGAATGGGGATGGCGCTCATTGAACAGGGCCACCGGGTGGCTGTCCTGGCCGTGGATCCATCCAGCGAGCGGACCGGGGGAAGCATCCTCGGAGACAAGACCCGCATGCACCGACTCTCGCGGCAGGAGGCGGCTTTCATTCGTCCTTCTCCTGCAGGCACGCACCTTGGAGGCGTGGCCGAGGCGACGCGGGAAGCGGCCCTGGTCTGCGAGGTGGCAGGGTATGACACCATCCTGATCGAGACCGTAGGCGTCGGACAATCCGAGCATGCTGTTCGCCACATGGTGGATCTGGTCATCCTCGTCACCATGCTGGGCTCCGGGGACGATTTGCAGGGCATTAAGCGCGGCATCCTCGAAGAAGTGGATCTCGTGATCGTCAACAAGACAGACGGCCCCACGGAGAAAGCTTCCCGGCAGTTTGCAGGACAACTCGAACAGGCCCTGGGACTGCTTCGTGGACACGATGCACCCGAAGTACAATGCGCTTCAGCGCTGACGGGAAGTGGCATGGAAGACGTCGTGCAGGCCGCCAGAACGAGCATGCAGCATCTTCAGCAATCGGGAGCGCTGGACCATCTGAAAACCCGCCAACAGATGGCCTGGTTCGACGACGCCACACGCCATCTCATGATCCGGAGACTGGAGAACCTTGAGGGCTTCCCCGAAGCGCGGGACCGCCTTCGCAACGAGGTCCTGGCGCAGGCCACCAGCCCGTGGGCTGCCGCGCATCGACTCCTCGAGCGGGTGCTCCCAGGCGGCGTCAGACGGTGATGCGTGCAGGGATGATGGCCGCTCCCTCGCGCAGTCGGGCCAAGGTGTCCTGCTGACCATAGTGGGCCATCAGAGCCATCAGGTCAGGACCTCCGCCCTGCCCTGTCAGTGCCATGCGCAACGGAAACATGATGCGGCCCAGTCCCAAATCCCGGGAGGCCGCAAACGCCGTCAACGCGTCGTGGATTTCCGTCCCGGTCCAGGAGGAAAGGCTTTCCAGCGCCTCCGCGGCCGCCAGGAGCAGCTCTGCGCCGTCCCCTTTCCACCGTTTGGCAATGGCTTCGTCATCCCACTGGGTCGGATGCACGAACAGCCAATCGGCCTGGAGAACTTCATGGGCAAACGTAATGCGTTCCTTCATCAGGGCGAAAGCACGCTCGAACGCTGCCTGCCCTGCGTTCGGGTACCGCTCATTGAGCGTCGAGGCAAGCCTACCCGCCAATTCGGCATCGGTCTTGGAGCGCAGCCACTGCCCGTTGAACCAAGCCAGCTTCTGCATGTCGAACTGAACCCCCGACTGGCCGACCCGGTCGAGCGAGAAGGCTGAGGTCAATTCGTCCAGGGTGAAGACTTCCTGATCCGTCCCGGGATTCCAACCGAGCAGGGCAAGGAAGTTGACCAGGGCCTCGGGCTCGTAGCCCGCCTGGACATACTGGGACACCGAAACCGGAATGCCCTGTTCTTCAGCCTTCCGCTTGGACAACTTGCCACCCGTCGGACTCAGGATGAGCGGGAGATGGGCCATGCGCGGTACGTCCCAGCCCATGGCCTGATAGAGCAACACGTGTTTCGGCGTCGAAGGCAGCCACTCTTCGCCGCGGATAACGTGTGTGATGCCCATGTCGTGGTCATCAACAATGTTGGCCAGGTGATAGGTCGGCAATCCGTCCGATTTGATCAGCACCTGATCATCGACCTCGGCGCTACCGAACGTGACCATGCCGCGGATCTGGTCCTCGAAAGACACGGATTGCCCGGGTTCCACTTTCAAGCGGATCACGTGCTCCTCTCCTTCCGCGATACGGCGTACGACCTCCATCGGGTCGAGGGTAAGGGAGTTGGCCATCTCGCCCCGCGTCAGGAAATCATATCGCGGATTGGGATTGTCCTCGGACCGATGCCGCTCCCGCATGGCTTCAATATCCTCCGCCAGGTCGAAGGCAACGTAGGCCTTTCCTGCTTCCAGCAGCTGACGCGCCACTTCCGCATAGCGCTCGCTACGCTCGGACTGCCGATACGGCCCGACCTGGCCACCAAACCCCGGCCCCTCGTCCGGTGTGAGCCCGGCCCAATCCAACGACGACAGGATGTCCGCTTCGGCGTCCTCCACGAACCGGGTCCGATCGGTGTCTTCGATTCGGAGGATGAAAACGCCCCCGTGTCGTCGGGCCAGCAGCCAATTGTACAGGGCAGTACGAAGGCCCCCGATGTGGAGGTAACCAGTGGGACTGGGAGCAAAGCGGACGCGCATGGGAGCGGTGCGGAAATGGATCAAAAGAAGCGCACTAACTCCGGCCTACCGGGTGATGATTCCTCGCCACAAGGACGCCTGCTGTTGCAGGCATGAATTCCGGGTCAATACCCGGGTATCAGTCGGCTTGTGCCTCAATGGTCAGTCCGGGCTCGAACACGTAGATGTAGGACTGCATCACCCGGGTCTGCGGCAGGTCGAAGAAGACCCGTTCTTCTTCCTGGGCGATGAATGAGGTGGCAGCATCCTCTGAAG
>JAQCDI010000211.1 GCA_027620595.1 Bacteroidota bacterium
GGGGCGGCCAGGCGCCGGCAGACGACCGCATGGAGCAGGCCGGTCAGGAATTCTTCAGCCGGGTAGTCCGCACTTACGATGCATTGGCCGCCGCCGAGCCCGATCGATTCCGTGTCCTCGACGGCGAGGCCCCCATAGACGACATCCAGGCTGCCATCCGAGCCGATCTGACCGAAATCCTGCAGCGCTGAACATGGAACAGCCCCGAAGGCCGCCCGTAGATCGGCCATCATCGCACGTGTCCTCATGACATCCACTCCGCTCCCCAAAGAACAGCTCGAAGTCGTCCGGAAACGCTATCTGGACTATCTCAAGGAGCGCAATCTGCGCCAGACGCCGGAGCGGCTGACCATTTTCGAGGAGGTTTATGACACGTCTGACCACTTCGATGCCGATGAGCTGTTCCTGCGCTTGAAACAGGAAGGCGTGCCCATCTCCCGGGCCACGGTCTACAATACGCTGGAATTGCTGGTGGATTGCAACCTGGTGGTGCGCCACCAATTCGGCAACAAACAGGCCAAGTACGAACGCAGCTACAGCTTCTGGCAGCACGACCACCTGATCTGTGAGGAGTGCCACCACCTGCTTGAGTTCTGCGATCCTCGAATCCAGAGTATCCGGGACATGGTATCGGAGATTTTCGACTTCACCATCTCCCGCCACTCCCTGCACCTTTACGGTCGCTGTCGGAAGGAGGATTGCGAGCGCCGGGCTTCTGCCTCGTAGGGCGCCCCCCCACGCGCTGCCCCTCGACCCCCGGGTATCCGCCGTGTGATCCGTGTATTAACATGCGTGGCCCTGCATGGGATTGCCCTTGCACGGAGCCCATTCGATAGTATATTGCAGGTCGCACGCCATGTGTCGACCCTTTATCCATGCGTATTCTGCTTTCTGCATTGCTGATCCTGATCCTGACCGGGGCATCCATGTTCCTGGGGCAGGTCCGCCTTTCGGAGTTCGAGATCCGGGAGGAAGGAAAGGATTTCAGGATTTCCTGGAAAACCGAGCTCGAAGAGGATGTCCGCCAGTTTGAACTCATGCGGCGCACCCCCAATTCGAATGACCAGTTCGTCCGCGTGTTCACGGCCCCCGCCCAGGGCCCCGGACAGGCCTACGCCTTCCTTGATTCCCAGGTGTTCAAATCCGGAAGCGACAAGCTGGACTACCAGCTCGAGGCGGTGTACGCCAACGGGGTGCGGGAAGTGGTTCGCACCGAATCGATGAACTACACGAGCACGGCAGTGCGGCGCACCTGGGGCAGCCTGAAGGCCATGTTCCAGTAGGCGCGGACCGGCGCCTTTTCTTTTTGGCTCCTGCTTCGGTGGGGGCCTTTTTTATTGGTACCCGTTACCTTCCCTGCACTCGCATCCTTTTTCCGAAGCCGGACTCCCGAATTCCATGAGAACCCGCATCATGACGGATCGCCAGGTCCATCGAACCCTGGATCGGCTGGCCCACGAAATCCTGGAGCGCAATCGTGGTGCGACCAACCTGGTCGTGGTAGGCATTGTCCGGGCCGGTGCCCATGTGGCCCGGGAGCTTGTGCAGCTCATCAACCATATCGAGGGCACCCATCTGAAGGCCCTGGAATTGGATACCACCCGTTTCCGCGATGACAAACCCCAGTCCGATCCCGTGACGCCGGATCTGCCCGATCTGACAGACAAGGACGTCATCCTGGTCGATGATGTGTTGTTTACGGGGCGAACCGCACGGGCGGCGCTGGATGCGGTGGTGCGAACGGGTCGCCCGCGATCCATCCAGTTGTTGGTCCTCATTGACCGGGGTCATCGCGAATACCCCATCCAGCCGGACTATGTCGGCCGCATCATGCCGACCAAACACCGCGAACGGGTGGAAGTGAGTACTGTCGACTGGAGCGTGGACGTGGTGGAGTAGCGACTCCCTGCCCTATTCCGGCCGGTCTTCTTCCTTCTGCAGGAAGAGTCTTATCTCGTACCCCTCCCTGACCGAAGTACCTGCCGCCGGCGCTTGGGTGACCACCGTCGGCTGACGTTCGCCTTCCGAGGGGGAGTCCACCACAATGGAGCGTAGACTGACCGCCAACAGTGCCTGTCGGGCTTCGGTCGGAGCCATCCCGGTCACATCAGGCACGATGACGCTTTCCTGCCCGAGGCCCGTGCCGTACAACAGGGAGACCACCGTGCCGGGCGCCACGCGGGATCCCGCCCGGGGCGTCTGACGGGTCACGATGTCCTCATAGACGGACGGGATACTGTCGGGCCGGACCTGCCCAACGGTCAGGTTGGCCTGCATGAGCATGTTCCGCGCCTGCCGGATCCCATAGGACACCACGCGCGGAACGACGACGGTGGTTGTATCCCCTGTATTGATGGTCAGATAGATACGACGACCCGGCTTGACCTGCGCCATGGGCGGTGGGTTCTGGTCGATCACTACATCCTTCGGCAGATTGGGCTTCCGCAGGATGATCTCCTCCGCCTGCAGCCCAGCCCGCTCCAGAAGGCTGTCGGCCTCAGTCATGCTCAGACTCATCACATCCGGCACCTGCACCGAGGCGCCATGCCGCGTGAAGGTCGGCATGATCAGGGAGTCGAGCACCACATACAAGATACCCGTCACGCCAGCCAGCCCGAGCAGTCCGGCCCACAGATAACGATTGGTCAGTGCCCGGTGGATGGAAGGAGGCAGTTTCACGGCGGCGGAATGCTTGGCAGGTTCGGATATGCGCCACATACGCCGTTGGCGGCAATGGGATTCTGGATCATTCTACCACAGCCTGGTAGACAAGCGAATTCAGCTTGTCGAAGTCGTCCACGCCCCCGACGGAAATCATGGTCTGCGTCATGTAGACCACGACGAGTCGATGCTTTGGGCTCACGAAGAAGCGGGAGTGGTACGCGCCGCCCCAGTCGAATTCGCCCAAGGAGCTGGCCTTGCCATACGCTCCCAGGTCAGTCACGATTCCGAATCCGAGCCCCATGGCTCGACCGGGCCCAAAGGGGATGGTTCCGGTGTGGTTGGAGAGCATGAGATCCACCGTGGTAGGGGACAATACACGGGCCCCATCGAGCGCCCCGCCATTGAGGATCATCTGCAGGAAACGGGCATAGTCCCGGGCCGTGGAAACCAACCCGGCCCCTCCCCCGAACGTCCGGCGGGGTCCTTCCACGTAATGCCCCTGTCCGTGCCAGTGCCCCTCATCGGTCTGTCGCTTCAGGCCTTCCGGCGTGGCTTCATACACCACCGCCATCCGGGAGGCTTTCTCCGCCGGCACGAAGAAATAGGTATCGGTCATGGCCAACGGTTCGAACAGTTCGGTTTCGAGGAAGCGGTCCAGCGGCACGCCGGAAGCCACCTCCACCACGGCCCCGAGCACGTCGATGCTCAGTCCGTATACATATTTCTCACCGGGATGGGCATCCATAGGCAGGGTGGCCAGCTCCCTGACGAACTCACGGATTCCCTCCTCGCGATCCGCCAGATACCAGAACCTCATATCCTTCTCTTCCCACAATGCTTTGGCCGGGCCTGTACCCCAGCCCACGCCTGATGTGTGCGTGAGCAGGTCGCGGATCCGGATGGCACGGCGGGCGGGGACGATCTCGTATCCGTCCTCTGTTGCCTGGGCCACCGTCGTTTGCCCCCACTCGGGCAAGTATTTGCCGACTGGATCCTGGATGTTGAGTTTGCCCTGCTCCTGCAGGATCATGATCGCAGTACTGACGATGGCCTTGGTCTGGGACGCGATACGGAACATGGCATCCATCTGCATCGGCGCTCCGGCTTCCCGATCCTGCATCCCCAGCGCGGACTCATAGACGACTTTTCCGTCTCGGAGGATAAGGGTCACCGAACCGGGGATGACCCCCCGCTCAATGTAGGATGAGAGCCCACTGGCAAGTCGCTCGAGTCGTTCGGAGGACATACCCGCCTCATCGGGATCAACCTGCTCAAGAGCCTGGCCATGGACGGTGGAGCTGGTCAGCAGGAGCAGGACCAGGAGGAGGAAGGGGAAGCGGGAAAGCTGGCGGGTTCGCACGGGAGTTGGTAAGAGTCGGGTGACTGCTGATGAGGGTGCGTTTTTCGGCCTGAAATGAGGGTCCATGCAGAGATTCAATGAAGCTGCACTTTTTTTCGGAATACAGGAAACCGCCCCATGGAGCTGTTGTAGGAGGGCGTCGGTTTTCGAATGGAGCACGGTCTGACCGCGCCGATTTGAGGGCCCTGTTCTTTTCCGGGAATGATGATCGGTGCTGCGGAAATGAGGTACTAGATCGAGACGATTTTTGAAGAGATCAACAAGATAAGCTTCAAGGGTTGACCTGCGATCTGAAACCGCC
The DNA here is from genome assembly GCA_027620595.1 of Bacteroidota bacterium. GTDB lineage: Bacteria > Bacteroidota > Rhodothermia > Rhodothermales > UBA10348 > JAAZVD01. Next base: position 4,326 of record JAQCDI010000211.1, read on the forward strand.
GTATGTTACCGGTCCGCGCAAAAATTCGGCAGGCCACAAACCGGCCGAGGTCAGGCGCACGGAAATGTTCTTTGTTTGATGGAATTGAATATATAGCGAGTCCTTGTCAATTCGCAACGACCCTGTGTTTACACGGGGCTGACACGAGGATTGAGTAAATGAGCGAACCTAATTAAATTCTCTACTACGGAGAGTTTGATCCTGGCTCAGGACGAACGCTGGCGGCGGGCTTAACACATGCAAGTCGAACGAGAAGCCACCTTCGGGTGGTGGAAAGTGGCGCACGGGTGAGTAACGCGTAGGCAACCTGCCCCTAGATTGGGAATAACTCCGGGAAACCGAAGCTAATACCGAATAACGTCTTTCGGCCGCATGGCTGAATGACCAAAACTCCGGTGTCTAGGGATGGGCCTGCGTAGGATTAGGTAGTTGGTGAGGTAATGGCTCACCAAGCCGACGATCCTTAGCTGGTCTGAGAGGATGATCAGCCACACTGGCACTGAGACACGGGCCAGACTCCTACGGGAGGCAGCAGTGAGGAATATTGCGCAATGGAGGAAACTCTGACGCAGCCACGCCGCGTGGTGGATGACACCCCTATGGGGCGTAAACACCTTTTGTGAGAGAAGAAGGCACTGGTCGCCAGTGTCAGACGGTACCTCACGAATAAGCACCGGCTAACTCCGTGCCAGCAGCCGCGGTAATACGGAGGGCGCAAGCGTTGTTCGGAATCACT
>JAQCDI010000212.1 GCA_027620595.1 Bacteroidota bacterium
GCGCGCCGCCCGCCGCTCGGAAACCAACATGTGGATGGGCCGCTCCGGCCTGCCCTGGCTCCGTCGTCAGGTGGCCCGGTTGATGCTTTCGCCCGTGTTGGCCCCACGGTTCGCCCGTCAATTCACCATGGACGGACTGGGATCGTCGCAATAGCGCGAGCAAATTCAACGCTTCATTGCACGAAGTGGCTTGAACCGAGTCTGTGCTGTTTGCACCTTGCATCCTCAACCATCCAACGCCCGCCATCGACCAACCGCTCATCATCCGCACCGGACGCCTGTCCGACCTGGACGACCTCGTCCGTATCGAGTCCACTTCCTTCCGGGGTGACCGCCTCTCCCGACGCTCCTTCCAACGATTCCTGAGCCAAGGCAGTGGCCGACTGCTGGTGGCAGAATCCGCAGATGGCCGAGTGGCTGGATATCTGATGCTGCTCGTGCGGCGATCCTCCCGCAGAGCCCGCATCTATTCGGTGGCCGTGGACCCCGCCTGGAGAGGCAAAGGTGCCGGTACGCTTCTGCTGGGTGCGGCCTTGGCATCAGCGCGCGAACTGCACAAGGAGGTCATCTCGCTCGAGGTCCGCTCGGACAATACGTCCGCCCGGGACCTCTACCTGCGGCAAGGATTCGAGCTGGTGGGGACCAAGTCGGGGTACTACGAGGACGGCTGTGACGCCCTTTTGCTGCAGCGCGTGTTGCGGCAGCATCCAGTTGGACAGCCCTCACCGCGCAGCCGCGTGCCACTGGTCGTGGTCGATGACCTGGCCGATCTTCCGCAGGAACCGTCCGTGGGACGGGTGCTGACCGTGGACGCGTATCTCAACCTCTCCCATGGGGTGCGCGAACGCCTCGTAATCAACCTGGCCCGTTCGTACGAACCGCTTTCCAAAGGGTATTACACGAGTCTCCTGGCCGCGGCCCGCGGGGAGAAATGCTACCCCGGTGCCTTCAACCTGTTGGACATCAACTGGAAAAGGATCCACGCCCGCTCCCTGCAGGAGACCAGGGCCATGGTCAGGGCCGCCTTCCACGATGAGCCCTTACCTGAATCAGCCCTTTTCCTGTTCGGGGAATCGGCCGACCCGCGACTGGCTGACCTGGGCGCCTTCCTGTTCGACCGCTTCCGTTGCCCGATCCTGCTGGCCCGTTTCGAGAAGCACGCTCACCCTGAACTGATGGACATCGAGGCCATTCCCGTACACAAACTGCCGACGGACCACACGAAGCGGTTCCGACAGGTGCTCGAAACGTTCCTGCGCAGCCGAAGGCCGGTGCCCGAGGCCCTTCCCCGGGCCGCCACGAGCATTGCCATGCTGGTGGAGCCTGAAGAAGAACGTCCCCCCTCGGACGAAGACGCCCTGGTCGAATTCGAGGAAGCCGCTCGTGAACTCGGCGCACGCATCACGCGGATCACCCGCAAGGACCAGCACCGACTTGCACAATTCGATGCCCTCCTGATCCGCGTGACGACTGCCCTGGACCACTACACCTACCGATTTGCCCGGAAGGCGGCCGGCGAAGGGCTTCCCGTCATCGATGCGCCGGACACGATCCTCAAGTGTACCAACAAGATCTTCCTGTATGAACTCCTCCGGGCGCACGGCATCCCCACGCCAGAGACCGCGTTCTTCAGCCGCAAGGACCTGGCACGGGTCAAGCAGGAGGCCTCCTGGCCGTCCGTCCTGAAGGTGCCCGACAGCTGCTACTCCCTGGGCGTTTTCCGGGTGGATTCTCCTGAAGATCTGGAAAGGCGCAGCAAGGAGCTCTTCGAGGAGTCCGATCTGCTGCTCCTGCAGGCCTGGACCCCCACGACCTTCGACTGGCGTATCGGGGTACTCGATGGAGAACCGCTGTATGCCTGTCGCTATTTCATGGCCTCGGGCCACTGGCAGATTGCAGACCACGCCGGCGAGGGGGGCACGGTGTACGGCACCACGGAAACCATCCCGATCGAGAAGGTACCTGCCGACATCCTGGACGTGGCTGTGGGCTCCGCGCGCGGCGCCCTCGTCATCGAGGTCAATGACAACCCCAACCTCGACGGCGGCATCGAGGATGCCGTCCTGGGCCGCGAACTCTATCGCCGCATCCTGTCCTCCCTCATCCACCGCGTAGGCACGGCGACGAGGAGTCTGGTGTAGTCCGGGGCAGCACTACCAATCTGCTACCAATATCATTGGTATTGGTAGATCCGAGCAATTATATTACCAATAACAACAATATTGGTAGATAATTGGTATGGCCAGGATTCAATCCCCACCAGACTGGAAAACCGTTCTTGACCTCATTCCTGGACCGGTTGTCACCCACGCGTTGACCAGTGGCTTGCGCCCGGAAGTCAACGGAAAGTATCGGCATTGGGAAAAGCTCCGAAGGATGATCCCGCCGGAAGGTTTGAATGACGTGCAATGGTGGGCAGTCACCAAGGCCATGAGAAACGTCAGTCGAGTGCACATTCCGTTTCTTTGGGATAATGCCCACCAAGCATTCCATCACACCTGGCCAGACTCCCTGCGTGTGCTGTTGATGCAAGCCCAGCAAGCATCGACCCGTATCAATGAATCGACGCAAGAGGGTGGCGCAGGGAAACACGCCGCTCGATTCTCCATGGCAACGCTGGTTGAAGAGGCCATTACATCCAGCCAACTTGAAGGAGCTGCGACCACGACCCGGGAAGCCAAGGAGATGATCCGCTCGGGGAGACGCCCCCGAACGGAAGGTGAACGGATGATCGCCAACAATTATGAGGCCATGCAGCACGTCTTGGAAGCCTCCGAAGAGGAACTGTCCATTTCGCTGATCGAACACCTCCACGACGTGCTCATGGATGGGCTCCTCGACGCGTCGGCTGCATACCGGACTGACAACGATCAGATAGTGATCCGCCACCGAAGGGAAATTGTCCACGTCCCTCCCCCTGCAACTGAAACGCAATCACGACTTGAAAGCCTGATCGCATTCGCCAACACGGACGATGCGGTGGACCCCATTCTGAAGGCAATCATGTTGCATTTTGCCATGGGATTCATCCACCCGTTCAAGGACGGAAATGGTCGTATTGCCCGGGCGCTGTTCTATTGGATGATGCTTCGCCGGGGGCATTCAGCCGTTCAGTATGTGTCCATTTCGGCCCTGCTGAAACGTTCCCTGGCCCGCTACACCAGGGCCTATCAGTACACAGAAACCGACGAAGGGGACCTGACCTATTTCCTGCTTTTCCAGCTCAAAGTCTATCTGGCGGCCATAGACCGCCTCGAGGAGTATGTAGCGCTCAAACTTGAAGAGCTACGTACAACTCGCTCGTTGCCCAGTTACCTGGGCCTCAATGATCGCCAGGCAGCACTGATCAACCACGCTCGTACCCACCCGGAAACCACCTACACCATCAAATCCCATCAACGAAGTCATGGCGTGGCCTATGATACCGCCAGGACAGATCTGCAGGACCTCGTCCAGAAGACTCTGCTGGTTGAAAAACGTGATGGGCGCAAGTACGCGTATCTGATTCCGGATGGCCTCGAAGAACGGATTTCGGGGTGAGGTCACCACAATTCGACAGCCTACGGTCGAGACAAGACCTACCCAAACAAAAAACGCCTCCCCTGGCATCAGGAGAGGCGTTTTGATGTGGAGCCAATGAGCGGATTCGAACCGCTGACCTGCTCATTACGAATGAGCTGCTCTACCAGCTGAGCTACATTGGCACTCATCTGCGTTCTGCCGGTCGGGGCCGGGGCAACACAGACTGATAAATTACGCTGACGGGAAGCCCACGTCAAGATGAAACGATCCCACAAGGGGTCCAAAAGCCATCAAAAAGGCCGGATCACGGTTTTTTCACCGCGATCCGGCCTAACTCGCACGCCTCAAGCCATGTGCACTGCCCGATGGTTCATCCTTCCATCAACAGGGCCATTTCCCTTCTCTCGGTCTTTTTCGGGATCTCCTTGTCGGTGGTATGCATGACGAGCACCGGGCAGTGCACCGTCCGCAGCACTTTCTCGGACACACTGCCCATGAGGGCCCTGTCCAAGCCGGATCGTCCGTGGGACCCGATGACGATCAGATCCACATCCCTGCGGTCGGCCACTTCCCGGATCGTGGCAGCCGGATGACCTTTCTCGGTCAGCCAGGTGGTCACGATGCCGGCAGCCTGCATTTCGGCGGCCAGATCGGTCAACTTTCGTTCGCTGGCGTCCATCAGGTCCCGCTCCACCATCGGATAGGGATCCGATCCGAATCCGTAGTAGGGATAGAACTCCAGATCCACCACATGCAGGAGGGTTACGGCCGCGTCATAGTGCTCGGCCATCCTAGTGGCAGAGCCCACCACATCGCGGGTGGAATCACCGAAGTCCACGGGCACGAGGATGCGTTCGACCCGTGGAAGCGGCCAGGCCTTGCGGCCGGCGCGCACGGTCAGGACCGGGCAGGGCGCCCGGCGGGCAACCTCTTCGGTCACACTGCCCAGGAAGAGCCGCCGGGCGCCCCTCCGTCCATGGGTACCCATGACGATGAAGTCCACCCCGTTGGCTTTGGCGTAGTCTACCACCACATCCGCCGCGGGCTCGGCCGGCGTACCGGCCATTACCACCCGCTTGATGGGTGGAAGCTGCAACTCCTGCCGTTCGATCATGTCCCGCATCCGCGACATCCCCTGCGAACGGGCCACCTCGAACAGGTCGGCCGGAAAGTCGGGAAGGGTGATGGTCGGAAGCTCGGCCACGTGGAGCAGATGCAGCTCCCCTTCGAACTTGTTGGCCAGGTAAATGCCGTGTTCAAAGGCCAGATCGGCACATTCGGAGAAATCGGTTGGTACGAGGATATGGAACGTCTTCATGGTGCAACCTCCACGGGTTGGCGAATCGGATGGAGCGAGGGATCCCGCCCCAGTCTTACCGTACGCACGCCACTGATCCGAAAACGTGAGGGGTTCCTTTGACTGGAAACCGAGTATTCCAGATACCGCTGGTGATGCGGTTCGCCCGAATGATGTAGGGGACCCGCCGC
>JAQCDI010000213.1 GCA_027620595.1 Bacteroidota bacterium
CTGGCGGATGGTCCAGGGTCGTCCTGCATACATGGATCGGTACGGTCCACGCGTGAAAGGGACCTCGCCGGCCGCAGCAGGGGCGGGCCGGGAATCGTCCTTGGCGAAGGAAGGATTGCCAGGCCGCGCAGAGCCCTCTGGCTCGACAGGGGTTTGCCGCTCCTTCGACGTGTCGATGCCGCGGAATGCGGCTTGACGGGCCAGATCCTCGGTCAACCAGGCCTGGAATCGGGGGTCGCCCATCCAGGAAGAAGGCTCAATCGACGAAAGATGGCGCGCCCGCTCCGATGCGGTCTGAAGCAGATGGACGCTGGCCTCCTCAAGGGCCCAGGCGCCGGCCATCGGATCCGTTCCGGCCTGCAAACGGGCTTCGTGCTGCAGCAGATGTGCAATGTTGGTTGCCAAGCGATGGCCTTCCGGTCCCTTCTCGTGTGGAAGGAGGCTCCATCGGTTCGCCCCTCCCATGAGGCACCCCAGGCCGTGCAGCGTACTGCGAACGAGGTTGTTGGCAGGGAAAGACGGATCCATGTCGGCCGCTGCCGCTACGGCCCAAATGCGAGCGCCCGTTTTGTCTGGCGCCATGGAGAGCGCCGTCCGGAGCGCCCTCATGGCGGCCACTTCTTCCAAGAGGCGGACCGAGACCGGCCAGAAGATCCAGGTGGCAGCGTGAGCCCCCGATTCTTTAAGGGCTGCGATGGCCATTGCCAGGCGGGAAACCGGCCCCAGGCCCATTCGGGCAGCGGGAAGCAGGTTCACGGCCCGGGTCTTCCCGTCATGGCTCGCCGGCAAGTGGGCTTCAGACGTCATCCCCGAGGCCAGCCATCCCGCATCCATGCCCTCCTCGGGCATGGAAAGGGACCAGGTGGTGCCCACCGGTGCAGAAGAACCTGCGACGGTAGCGGGGCCCATGAACAGATGGTGCTCCATGGGCTCGTCGGCCAACGGCACATACGTAGCGTCCGACGGTGGGGGCACATCCAGCAGCCGATCCGGAAAGCCCTGCGCGGGAATCTGTACCGAGGCATCGGCCTGCCAATAGAGGAGGGAAGCGTCCATCGCCGCACGGGATTCCTCCAAGGCCTTGTCTATCCAATCCGGGTGCATGGGTGTCAGGTCTGGGATGAGGAGGCGAGCCGGAATCGCGGATCGCCCGCAGAAAATAAGGGCTGGTGGGTGAGTATCCGGTAGCGCCGAACGAGATCATGGGCGGCAATGCCCACCGCTACGGCCACGTTGAGGGACTGTTTGGCACCGTACTGGGGTATCTCCATCGAACTGTCGCACATGCCCATCAGCGCATCGGATACGCCGTCCACCTCGTTTCCTGCAATCAGTGCCAAGGGAAAGGCGGCAAGAGACACGTCGTCGGCGGTTCGTGGGGCATCTGTAAGCTCCAGCGCGGCAACGTGATATCCAGAAGCCTTCAGGTCTTTAACGACATCCACTGCGCGGTTTGCATGTCTCCACGGAACGGTTGCTTCGGCACCGAGCGAGGTTTTGAACACGGATCGATGGTCGGCCGCAGGGGTAAATCCGCAACACACGACTTCGTGCAGTCGCAGCGCGTCGGCGGTGCGAACGATGGACCCGACATTGTGGGCGGAGCGGATGTTGTCGAGGATCAGGACCACGGGATGACGGCCCATGCCGCTCAATTCATCGGGCGATGGTCGATGGATTTCCTCGTGACGCAGTTTGCGCATGGATGCAGCCTGGATTTCATGAAATTCGGATCGGATCCGCGTTGAAAGGTCGACAACGCCCCGATAACTTGATCCAATACCTGATGAAAACAGGACCGGGACGTCCGGTCCGCACCCCTTGCACCCAGCTCCGCTTCCCCTGTGATCATTGCAATCGACGGCCCTGCCGGCTCCGGAAAAAGCTCGACTGCCCGCGAAGTGGCCCGCCGTCTGGAGGCGCTCTACATCGACACGGGAGCCATGTACAGGGCGGTGGCACTCAAGGCCATTCGGACTGGCGTGCTGCCGGAATCACCGGCCTTCACCACCATCGCCGAATCCATCCTGATCCACCTCGAGCCTTCTGCTGATGGCGTCAAGGTGTTCCTCGATGGAGAGGATGTATCGGGGGCGATCCGCTCAGAGGAGGTAAGCGTCATGTCATCCAGGGTAAGCCAGCGAGTCGACGTTCGCCGAAGGATGGTGGCGTTGCAGCGCATCATGGCACAGAGGGCCTCCGATAGCGGTCGGGATGTGGTCATGGAAGGGCGGGATATCGGCACCGTGGTGTTCCCGGCAGCGGATCGGAAATTCTTCGTCACGGCGTCCGCTGAGGTCAGAGCCCGTCGCAGGGCGCGTCAGCTGCGCGAGAAGGGAGAAGAGGTGGACGAAAAGGATCTGCTGCGTGAGATCCACGAGCGGGATGAACGGGATTCGACCCGGGAAGCTTCACCGCTGCGGCTGGCGCCCGATGCACGCGTCATCGATACCTCGGACAGCTCCTTTGAAGAACAGGTGGAGAATATCCTGACACAGATTCGCGGGAACGCGGCAGCGGACGCCCGGTAGAAGCCCGGCTGACCCAGGTTGGGTCGGTCCTTTCCGGGGTGGGACCCGGGCAGGAGTCCGTTCATCAGACACGAGCGTCCGGCATCCCGATTTACGCCGGTAGACGCTCAACCAGTGGACCCCCATGGCTGAAGATCAGCAGAAGGACGTCCAGGACCAGGAAGAAGCCGCCGCAGCCGCGCCCGCTGAAACCGCTCCTGAAGCATCGTCCGAAAACACGGGAGCAGCTGCCGTAAAAGAAACCGAGGAAGCCGTCGCTTCCGACGTGACCTACGAAGCAGCCCCCGAAGAGGAAACCGCCGAACCCGTAGCCGAAGAAACTCCCACCGAGGAGCCGGTAGCGGAAGCCGCAGCAGAGGAAGCAACCGAAGAAGCAACCGTAGAGCCCGTTGCCGAGGTTGAGGAAGAAGAAGTAGCCGAAGAGCCCGAGCAGACCAGTGGTCCTTCCATTTCGAAGGAAGATGCACTGATGCACGCCAAAGGCATGATCGGATACACCGGCGAGATTTCCGGAGAAGTATTCAAGCTCGAGGACCTCGACAAGCTTACCGATCCCGACGACGCCAATATGGGTCTCGACGATCTGCGCAAGCTGGTGGAGAACACCCTGACCAACGTCTCCGAGAACGAGATCGTAGCCGGTCGGGTGATCAGCGTCGGTGAGAAGGATGTCGTCATCGACATCGGCTTCAAATCCGATGGTATCGTCTCTCGCAGCGAATTCGGCACCGAACTGGCCGCTGGCCAGGAAGTCGAGGTGTTCCTTGAGCGCATCGAGGACTACCACGGACAGTTGGTGCTTTCGAAAACCAAAGCCGATACGGTTCGCCGCTGGCGCCGCATCGAGGAGGCTTTCGAACGCGAGGAAGTACTCGAAGGACAGATCGTTCGCCGAATCAAGGGCGGCATGATCGTCGAGCTCTTCGGTTCGATGGAAGCCTTCCTTCCGGGTTCGCAGATCGACGTCCGCCCCGTGCGTGACTTCGATGCGTACCTCGAGAAGCGGATGGAATTCAAGATCGTCAAGCTCAATCCGGCCAACGAGAACATCGTTGTTTCCCACAAAGCGCTCATCGAGAAGGATCTCATGGCGCAGCGGGAGAAAATCCTCTCCACCATGGAGCCCGGTCAGATCCTGGAAGGGGTCGTCAAGAACATCACGGACTTCGGGGTCTTCATCGACCTCGGTGGTGTCGACGGTCTGCTCCACATCACCGACCTGTCCTGGGGCCGCGTATCGCACCCGTCCGAGCTCGTCAGCCTGGATCAGAACCTCAACGTCGTTGTCCTCGACTACGACAAGGAGCGCCAGCGTATTTCGCTCGGTCTCAAGCAGCTCCAGAAGCACCCGTGGGAAGACATCGCCGAGAAATTGGCGTCCAACCAGGTCATCGAAGGCAAGGTGGTTTCCATCACCGACTACGGCGCGTTCGTTGAGCTCGAGAAAGGTATCGAAGGCCTCGTCCACATCTCCGAGATGAGCTGGACCGAGCACATCCGCCATCCTTCCCAGATGGTATCGCTCGGCCAGATGGTACAGGTCAAGATCCTGAATGTGGATTCCGAAGGGAAGAAGATCTCCCTTGGCATGAAGCAGCTCGAACCCGACCCGTGGGACAACATCGCCGAACGTTACCCCGCCGGTACCGTCATGCGTGGCAAAGTCCGCAACATCACCAACTTCGGTGTGTTCGTGGAAATGGAGCCCGGAATCGACGGCCTGGTCCACATCTCCGACCTGTCCTGGACGAAGCGCATCAAGCATCCGTCCGACATGGTCAAGAAAGGCCAGGAACTGGATGTCGTGGTGCTGAACATCGACACGGCCGAGCGCCGCATCTCGCTTGGACACAAGCAGGTCGATGTCAATCCGTGGAACCAGTTTGCCAACGTGTACTCCGAAGGCAGCACGTCCAGTGCCAAAGTGGTCCGTGCCGAGGACAAAGGACTCGTCGTCGAGCTTCCGCTCGAAGTCGAAGCATTCATCCCTGAGGGCGAACTGCCTTCCGGCAAGACCGTCAGCGATTTCCGCACCGGCGACGAAATCCAGGATCTCTTCGTGATCCGTTTCGACGCCAACCAGAAGGAAATCGTCCTGAGCGCAACGGAGCAGGCCCGCAATCAGGAACGCGCAGAGCGCGCAGCCGAAAAGCGTCAGAAAGACGACGAACGGCGCGAAGAACAGCGTTCCGTGCAGCAGTTCATCGAACGCGAGCAGTCCTCCGGACCGGCAACGCTTGGTGAACTGAGTGGCCTCGCCAGCCTCAAAGCCCAGATGGAACAGTCGGAAGCCGCAGCTGCGGCGGAAGCTGCGCCGAAGAAAGCATCCAAAGCCAAGGCAGCCAAGGCAGCCGAGGAAGCGGATTCTGAGGCTGAAGCGGAAGGCGACGAAGACTGAGGTCTTCCAGCAGCGTAAACCGGCCAGGCCGGTTCAGGGGGCGGCTC
>JAQCDI010000214.1 GCA_027620595.1 Bacteroidota bacterium
CTCTGACCGGTGGGCGGCCGCCCTGGTCCTGGATGATCTCCTGGCCCGGTACTCCTGGGACGGTGCCGCCATTGGCGGCAGTGGCACGGAAGTCACCGATTCCTTTCCCCGGCGCATCCGGCTTGGGGTGGTCCACATCCTGGGCGACGGTACATGGCTGATCTCCGTGGAAGGAGAGTCCCGCTTCTCCTCCGTGGTCACGTCCACCTTCGAGCCGCGCATCCTGGGCGATGGACCAGCACGGGTCCGGGAAGAGGCGGACCTCACCCTGCGGGAAACACGTCTGCGCGCCGGTGTCGAAATGGTGCCCCTGGCAGGGTTTGCCCTGCGTGGCGGTCTTGAGCAGCTGGGACCGGAAGTTCTGGGCGGCCTCCGGCCGTCAGCCGGATTCAGTGCGGAGCATCCGATGGGGCAATTGCGTATCCGGATGGATTACGCCTTCGGTTGGGAAGCCCAGGCCGGAGGCCGCATGCATGTCGTGTCACTGCGCTTCTACCTTTGATTTCCAGGGTCGCCCTCCCTTGTCTTCATTCTCCTCGAATCCATCATGACCGTCCGCTTTCCTTTGCTGTTCTTCTTCCTGTTGCTGGCTGTGACCAGTGCCTCGGGACTCCGTGCCCAGGATTCCGGGCTGTCTTTCCTGACGCTGGGGATGGATGCGGAGGCCCTGGCGCGGGGTGATGCCGGTGTAGCCGGCGCCAGCGGAGCGTTTGCCACCACCTGGAATCCTGCCGGATTGGCTCGATCGGAGGGGAGCGTCATCGGCGTGTCCCATCATGTCTGGATCGCCGATATCCGTACGTATGCGGCCAGTGGTGCGTTTTCCCTCGGGAAACGATCCGGACTGGGCGTATTCGTCACGGCTACCGGTGCAGGCAATCTGGAAGCCCGTGATCAGCCAGGTGAGTCCGCTGGTCTGTTCGACGCTCAGTTTGTGGCCGCCGGCGCCGCCCTCGGTCAGCAGCTCGGTCCAATACGTGCGGGTGTGGCCATCAAATTCCTGTCCGAACGGATCTATACCAACTCGGCAAACGGCTACGGATTCGACGTGGGTGTGCAGACGGACATCATGAATGGCAGCATCCTGCTTGGCGCCACCTACAGTAACCTCGGCTCCATGGAAGAGCTCAACGTGGAAGCCACCGAACTGCCGCGCACCCTGCGGGTGGGAGCTGAAATCTACCCCTTCCGTGCCGTGACGGCCCTCGACGGGGAGCTGTTCCTGTCCATGTCGCTTCTGGCCGAGGTCTCCCGCAACTTCGTAACCGAGCGCACCCAGTGGCATTTCGGTACGTCAGCCGAAGTGCTGGAAACGGTTACCGCCCGGATAGGCTACCTGTCCAACGACTTCCTGCGGGATTTTTCGGCAGGTGTGGGCATCGAAGTGGCCGACCTGATGTTCGATTATGCGGTCCTTCCATTCGAGGACGGTTTCGGTGGACCCGCCCACATCCTGACCCTGCGCTACGGGTTCTGAGGCCGATCGACGCTGCCAAGGCGGACAATGACCGGGCGGGTCATACCCGTACGGCCCTTGGGAGGGTTCGCCCATCATCCGGCGGTGTGCCGGAACAGGTCCAGGAAGGCGGACAGACCGGTGCCCGTGGCACCCGAGCGGATGCGCAGCGAACACCAGGCGTCCAGGATCATCATCTGGGCAGCGTGGATGGGCACGGCAATCCAGAAGCTGCGTGTTCGCCAGACCAGGGCACCCAGCGCCAGCCCGCCGACGATCGAGAGGACGGCTTCGGGGAAGGGCTTGGCGTAGTGGAGGATGGCAAAGGGCACCGTTTGGACCACGATGGCCATGACGCCGAAGGCCCGGGCTGTTCCGAACAGGACGAAGCCTCGCCAGAGGTATTCCCAGCCTACCCAGTAGAGGAGGAAGAAAGCCTCATAAATGAAGAAAACGCCCCAGTCCCGTGCGGCCGGTGCGTAATGCGGGTAGTTCTCCTGGAAGGCGGTGGAATCAGAAAGGAACCACGTGCCGAGGATCACCAGCGGCAGATACAGCAAGGCTATTCCACTGGCCAGCCGCCAATCGCCCAGGCCCAGGCCCATCTCGGCCCATGTATTCCGGAAGCCCCATCGCAGGATGGCTACCGGAAGCACGAACCCGACCAAGCCCTGGAAGCCGAACCACCAAACCCACGCATGCAGCCCGGTGGGTGCGTCTGTCAAGAGCGGCGCCACTTCGCGACGGAAGAACCCCTTGTCTCCGAACTGCATCTGCAGGATCACGGAAAAAGCCGCAAAAAGCAGTACGACAGCGGCTTGCCGGTCCACTCGGGCCCATGCCTTCCGCAGGCGATCCTTCTCCGATGCAAGGTCCAGGCCCAGCATGCCGGCGGATCAGACGTGGCGCTCGGCATGATAGGAGGAGCGCACCAGAGGCCCACTCTCCACATGCTCGATGCCTTTGGCTTCGCCCACTTCCTTGTACCACGCAAACTTGTCCGGGTGCACGAACTCCTCAACCGGCAGGTGCATGCGTGTGGGCTGCAGGTACTGACCGATGGTCATGACGTTGAGGCCGATCTCGACAAAGTCGTCCATCAGGGCCAGGACTTCCTCATCCCGCTCCCCGAGTCCGACCATGATGCCACTTTTGGTGCGCAGACCCTGTTCTTTCGAGATCCGTAGAACGTCGAGCGAGCGCTGGTAGACAGCCTGGGGTCGAACCCGCCTGTAGAGCCGCGGTACGGTTTCCATGTTGTGGTTCATGACCTCCGGCCGGGCGTCGATCACGACCTGGAGGGCGTCCCAAATACCGCGGAAGTCGGGAATGAGCACCTCGACGGTCACCCCGGGGATCTCTTCCCGCAAGCGCTCGAGGGTCTTGGCAAAAATCGGGGCTCCGCCGTCCTTGCGCTCGTCCCGGTTGACGCTGGTGATGACGGCGTGCTTGACGCCCATCGTTTTGGCTGCATGGGCCACGCGGTTGGGTTCGTCCCAATCGAGTCCGGCATCGGGGCGTCCGGTCTTTACGGCGCAGAACCCGCAGCTGCGGGTGCAGACGTTGCCCAGGATCATGAAGGTGGCGGTTCCTGACGTCCAGCACTCGCCCATGTTCGGGCATCGAGCGCTCTGGCACACCGTGTGGAGGGCATTGCCCTCGATGGTTTCGACCAGCTTCTTGTACGTCTCGCCGTATGGCAGTTTTACGCGAAGCCAATCGGGCCGCTTGCCTCGGGCGTTCTCGACAGCCGGTGCTTCCACGACGGGCAGCTCCAGCATGCCATCCAGCTCGGCCGAAGGGGTAGGGGCTGCTTTGAGACGGATGTCGCCAGGGAGGAGAGGTTTCCGCTTTGCTTCCATTGACACGGGTTCCTTGCAGTGAGCAGGGCCTACCGATGCTCGCCTTGAATGATCCCTGAATTCGGCACTGCGGGGGTGAAGTTTCGGTCGAAATCCTTATCTTGATTTGATACCCGAATGGCGATAAAAAGGGCTTTTCGGGACGATGAGACGCGATTTTCGAGACGAACCACCAGAGTATATACGGGAACGAGTATGACGAACCGCAGGCAGATCACGCCGGACATGGTAGAGGACATTTTCATGGAGCATACCAACGCCGAGGGCATGATGCCCCTGGTGCTGGATACCCGAGGGAGTCACGGCCTTGATCTGATCGACGAGAAATCGAATCGGACCTACACGGATTTCTTCGGCTTCTATGCGTCCAGTGCGGTGGGCATGAACCATCCGAAGATGGTCGATGACGAGGAGTTCAAGGCGCGTCTGCTCGATGCGGTTATGAACAAGGTGACGAACTCTGACGTGCGAACCTTGCACATGGCCCGGTTCCTGGACACGTTCGGCCGGGTGGCCAAGCCGGACTACCTGCCGTACGCTTTCTTCGTCTCGGGTGGCGCACTGGCCGTCGAGAATGCCCTGAAGGCTGCCTTCGACTGGAAGGTGCGCAAGAACTTCCAGAAGGGATACCGTCGGGAGGTGGGTACGAAGGTCCTGCATTATGATCAGGCTTTCCATGGTCGGAGCGGCTACACGCTGACCCTGACCAACACGGCCGATCCGCGCAAGACGATGCACTTCCCGAAGTTCGACTGGCCCCGTGTGGCCAACCCGAAGATCGTTTTCCCGCTCGAAGACCATCTGGACGATCTGAAGAAGCGGGAAGAAGTGTCGCTCAACCAGATCAAGCACTATTTCCATTCGATGAAGGACGAGATTGCGTGCGTCATCATCGAGCCCATCCAGGGTGAGGGGGGGGACAACCATTTCCGGAAAGAATACCTGCAGGCCGTCAAGGATCTGTGCCTGGAGAACGATGCGCTGCTGATCTTCGACGAAGTGCAGACGGGCGTTGGTGCCACCGGAGCCTTCTGGGCGCACCAGGCCATCGGGGTGGAGCCGGATATCATTTCCTTCGGCAAGAAGACGCAGGTGTGCGGTATCCTGGCAGGTCGCAGGCTGGACGAAGTGGAAGGCCATGTCTTCAAGATGGGGAGCCGCATCAACTCCACGTGGGGCGGCAACCTGGCTGACATGGTGCGCTTCGACCGCATCCTCGAGATCATCGAAGAGGACAACCTTATCGAGAATGCCAACGTGGTCGGTGCTCATCTCATGACGTTGTTGCATCAGTTGGCCGACGAATCGCCTTCGGTATCGAACGTGCGCGGTCGCGGCCTCTTCTGCGCCATCGACGTGCCGACCAATGAGTTCCGGGACCGCGTCCTGCAGCGTTGCTACGATGCCGGCATCATCATCCTTGGATGTGGTGCCCGTTCCATCCGCTTCCGCTCACCGCTGACCATCAGCAAACAGGAAGTCGATCAGGGAGTGGCCGTGGTGCGGGATATCATCCTCAAAGTCGAGTCGGAGTACAAACCCTACCGAAAGAAGGCCGGCCTGACGGACGCGCTCATGGACGGTTGAACCCGCCCGGTTGAATCCGCCTCATTGAAACGGCCGCTCAGGCCTGAAACCCGAAAAGTGAAAGGGGCG
>JAQCDI010000215.1 GCA_027620595.1 Bacteroidota bacterium
ATCCGTGAACAGGTAGAAGAGCCATCGCTCCCAATAAAAGAGGTGGATCTGATGAAAGGGCGTATGCGTGCCATCCTGCGGCGCCAGCGCAGTGATCCGGGGGCAGTGTGCCGCAATGAGATGTCGCGTCTGCTTTTCTCGGAGGATCACCCGTCAAGGGACCTGGGCTTTGATCAAGCCGACGCCGTTCTCGAGGCGCTGGATCGGGAGGCCTTGTGGGCCCAGTACAGAAGGGAAGGAGGGTGGGAAGGTCTCCGGCTGGCCGTGGTCGGAGATGTCGATGCCCTGGACCCGTCCATGGTTGCCGAAGCGCTGGTGGTCCGGGAAGGAGGGGAGGGTTCGTTCCGCTTCCAGGGCAATCGGCTGTTGCACACGAGCGCCGCGGACATCCGCCACGTCCAGATCCCGGATCGGGCCAATCTCAACGTTCAACTGGGCCATGCCGTGGAAGTGGGTGCGGTAGATCCGGATTTCCTTCCCCTCTGGGTGGCCGTCTTCGTACTTGGCGGCAATTTTTCTTCGAGGCTCATGACCTCGGTGCGGGATGAACGTGGGTTGACGTACGGCATCCACAGTTCCCTCGGGCAGGCAGGCCGTTTCTACGGCGGGGCATGGAATACGTCCGTTACCTTGAGCCAGGATCGGCTGGAAGAGGGGATTCAAGCCACCCGGGAGGTTGTGGATCACTTCCTTTCCAAGGGGGTGACGGCGTCGGAACTCACGGAGCGCGTCGAGACCCTCGCAGGTTCTTACCAGGTGGAGTTGGCCACTACATCGGGAGTGGCTGCGCGACTGTTGCACAACATGAACCGGGGTCGCGAGCCCGGTTATATGGACGATTATCCTGATGTCCTTCGCAGCCTGGACGTGGCGCAGGTCAACGACGCCGTCCATCGCTGGCTGGATGCGTCCCGACTGTCACTGGTTACGGCAGGAACGCGGTCCATGGGCTGACGTCGAGCCCCGATCCTGATGTGGCGTCCGGATCCTAGTTGTCCGGCATCACGAATGCGAGGATGATGTAGACCAGCAGACCGGGAAAACCCGTGGAAATGACGCTCAGCACGACATAGGCAACGCGGACCAGGGTTGGGTCCATGCCGAAGTATTCGGCAATACCGCCGCATACGCCGGCCACCATCTTGTCGTGGGGAGTTTTTCTAAGCTTTCGTGTGCTCATCGGACGAAGGGGTTAACTGTCTCGAATGATGGTGATGCGCTCAGAGGCACTGGGCCCCAGGGCTTTCTTGTTCTCGCCCGGCATGACGAAGGCCAGGATGATGTAGGACAGGAGGAAGGGGCCACCGGAGGCAATCGTTCCAATGACGAACCCGATCCGGACCAGGGTTGGGTCGATGCCGAAATATTCGGCCAACCCCGATGCCACCCCGGCCAATTTCTTGTTTTCCGACTTGACGAGCTTGCGACCCGACTTCCGGCCGCTTTCCCGGGAGTTCGAGGAACGGGCTTTCTCGGCTCGCAGCTGCGATTTGGCGAGCTTTTTTTCCGCCTTCTGACGTTTCCGACTGCGGCCAGGGCGCCAGGAGAGCACGCCGAATCCCAGCAGTATGATCAGGATGCCAGCCAGCCAAGGCAGCATCTGCGCCAGAACGGTAAGGTCGATGCCGGCACTCCACAGCCCCAGCTGCTGGAAAATGTAGGCCACGCCCACAAGGATGAGCGAGAGTCCGGCCAACGTGGGGAGGTTGAACAACCCCTTGGGCTTTTCGGGCTCCTCCTCGAACAGGAGGGCTTCCAGCTCGTCCTCCGAGAGCGCATCCAGATCCAGCGTCTCGTCGTCGTAGAGGAAGTCCGTTTCCTTGGAAGTAGTAGTTGTCCTGGTTCGGGTAGTCATGCGATTGGCGTCCTTTCGCGTAGCCGCGGTGGCGTCACGGATCCGGTGATACGGTGTGCAAGATACGAGGTTACAGCGGGATTCGTCATGGCTCCCCATGTCTTTCCCATGGCTTGAAGGATCACGGATCCCTGGCAGGCACGATCTGCCAGCCCTTCTCGGTCACAATGGCGTCGAGGGGTTCATCGTGCTCCTCGAGGGGCAGGGAAGGGAGGACCTGCCCCGCGAACACCACGCCGACACGGAAGCCCTGCTGCCCGCGCAGGAAACGGTCGTAAAAACCGCCTCCGTAGCCGATACGCCACCCCTGCTCGTCCACGGCCAATGCCGGAACGAGGACAAGGTCCGGTTGCACGCTGGCCTCAAGGTCCCCTCCGGGCTCCAACTGTCCGAACTCGGCCGGGAGCAGATCGGCCTCGGTGGTCAGCAGGCCGTGCTCGAGTCTGGATCCGCGCACCGCGGGCAGCCAAACGGTTCGCCCCCCATCCACCCAATCCCGGAGCACCGGTCGGATGTCCACTTCCCCGCGGCCGGTCATGGGCCAGAAGCTGTGAAGAGTTCGGGCACGGGCGAACCGTTCGTGCGAACGGAGGTGGAAGCAAATCAGCTCCGACCACGACCGGGCGGTGTCCGGTTCCAGTGCGGCTCGCCATGCGCGCATGTGCTGGCGGATCTGGGCTTTCGTTTCCATCCGTTGTCATTGCTCCGTGATATCGGTCAGCCTTGATGGCCACCGTCAACCCAAACCTCGGACTGATTCCATGAACAATCCAACATCCGTAAGTCGACTGGACGCGTTTGATGCCTATCGGACCCGCATGAACCAGCGGATCCTGGAGGAAGGGTCCCACACCGGGATCAAGCGGTTCTTCAACCTGGACACGAATGCGTACCGCGATGGAGCGCTGGATGCACGCACGAAGGAGTTGCTGGGGCTGGTGGCCTCCATGGTGCTGCGATGCAATGACTGCATCGACTACCACATCCTGCAGGCCGTGGATTCCGGTTTTTCGGATGCCGAACTGGAGGATGCCATGAACGTGGCCCTGGTCGTTGGCGGATCAATCGTGATCCCCCACTTGCGTCACGCCGTCGAGACGATGGACTTGGCCCGCGCCCGCAAAGCGCAATGAAGATACAGAGGATTCAGGCGTTTTGGGCCCCGCCAGGGCCTGTTTGGGCGCTGCCTGAACGGCGGAATCCCTTGATGCAACGCACTTGATGGGGTATTTTAACAAGTCTGTACCATAGTGTGCAGATTCAGGTCGAACCGGACCCGCCGGTCGACCCGCATCGTAACCTGAATACCGTTCGCGGTCCATGTTCGACAGTCTGTCAGACAAGCTGGAAGGCGCCCTACGCTCACTCAGTGGCCAGGGTCGGATTACCGAGCTGAATATCGCGGAAAGCATGCGCGAGATTCGGCGCGCCCTGCTGGATGCAGACGTCAACTATCAGGTTGCCAAGGATTTTACGGAGCGGATCAAGGAGCAGGCGCTCGGCACGGACGTGCTCAATGCTGTCTCCCCGGGTCAGCAGCTGGTCAAGATTGTCTATGACGAGCTGGTGCACTTCCTGGGCTCAACCCACGAGGAGGTTTCCTTCTCGGCCCAGCCGCCTACCGTCATCCTGATTGCGGGTCTTCAGGGTTCCGGCAAGACGACGTTCTCTGGAAAGCTGGCTCACTACTTCAAGGGCAAGGGAAGGTCTCCCATGCTGGCAGCGGCTGACGTGTACCGTCCGGCAGCCGTGGACCAGCTCAAGACCCTAGCCGAGTCCATTGGAGTACCTGTCTACGCACTGGAAGAGGATGGTCGAGTCGTCCAGGATCCGGTCCGCATTGCGAAGGAAGCCGTTCAGGCAGCCCGCAAGCAGGCCCGGGACATCCTGATCATCGACACGGCCGGACGCCTCCATGTGGATGAGCGGATGATGAAGGAGGTAGCGGACATCAAGGCCGTTGTCAATCCGGATGAAATCCTCTTCGTCGTGGACGCCATGACCGGTCAGGATGCCGTGAATACAGCGCTGGAATTCAACCAGCAGCTCAACTTCGATGGCGTCGTACTCACCAAGCTGGACGGGGATACGCGCGGCGGTGCCGCGTTGTCCATCCGCAGGGTGGTCGAGAAACCGATCAAGTTTGCCTCTACCGGCGAGAAGCTCGATGCGCTCACCCCGTTCTACCCGGACAGGATGGCGCAGCGGATACTCGGCATGGGAGACGTGGTCTCCCTGGTGGAGAAGGCACAGGAGCAGTTTGACCAGAAGCAGGCGGAGAAGCTGCAGAAGAAGATCCGGTCGGAGAGTTTCGACCTGGAGGACTTCCTCGATCAGCTCAACCGGCTGAAGAAGATGGGATCCATGAAGGATCTCATCGGCATGATCCCCGGCGTGGGGAAACAGGTCAAGGACCTGGACATCGAGGAGGATGCCTTCAAATACATTGAAGCCATCATCCAATCGATGACCCCCGAGGAACGCCAGAATCCGGAAATCATCAATGGCAGCCGTCGCAAGCGAATTGCGGACGGTGCCGGGGTGGAAGTCCGGGAGGTGAACCAGCTGCTCAAGCAGTTCCGGGACATGCGGAAGATGATGAAGACTATGACCAAGCTGATGGGTAAGGGCCGGTCTATGGACCTTGGTTCGCTCATGGCCGGTCGGTGATACATCACAAACCTACAACCAACACTAGTCGAATAAAGTGGCAGTAAAGCTTCGTTTGAGACGGATGGGCCGCAAGAAGCGCCCCGTCTACGCCATTGTCGCCGCGGACTCGCGCAGCCCGCGTGACGGACGGTACATCGAGGACCTCGGTCGGTACAATCCCCTGGTGGACCCGGCGGAATTGACCATCAACAGCGAGCGGTGCCTCTACTGGCTCGAGACGGGCGCGCAGCCTTCCGATACGGTGCGCTCCCTGCTCAGCCGTGAAGGGGTCATGCTGGCGTTGCACATGCGTCGCAAAGGCAAAACCGAGGATGAAATCATTGCAGCGGTTGAGGCCCATAAGGCCGAGCGCATCGCCAAGATGGCGAACACGCACAAACCGACGGCTGAAGAGCGGCGTGTTGCCGCGCTGAAGGAAGAGGAGAAGCGGGCTGCCGAGC
>JAQCDI010000216.1 GCA_027620595.1 Bacteroidota bacterium
GGACCACAAGCCACCTTCCCAAGCATAAAGTGCCGTAAAGCATTCCTTGCCACGTGTCGGGATCAAGGCCCGGACCGGGCCGGATGCCGCCGGATCGTCCTCCAGCGCAGCCGCGGCCAGCAACGCCAGTGACGATAGGGCATGGAGGGGACGGTCCAGGGCCCATGCCAGTCCCTTGGCCGTGGAGACGCCGATACGCAGTCCCGTGTAGGACCCCGGGCCGTGGTCCACACAGATGCCGTCCAGAGGTGTCGGGTCGCCATCCAACAACTCGCGGATGAGCGGTACGAGCAGCCGGGCGTGACTCCGCGGTTCGCCCGTTTCCAGGCTGCGAATCGCGTCCGGCAGGATCAGGGAGACACTGCAGGCGTCGGCGCTGGTTTCTATAGACAGGAATCGGGTCATGGGCGGTTGCAGCAGCTGCCTGAATCGGCGGGTGCCTGTGATGTTCCGAAGTGGGAAGGCTCGGGTGGCTCAGGCACCCGAAATCAGGCGTTATGGATGCTCTGAGGGGTTTTACCCAACCTCGTGTAGGGGATTTCTGACCCCCTGAATCGGGTTGACAATCCCCCCGGTCCGTTTATCTTGTCAGCCCTGTTTTTTCCAATCGGACCGCTTGCTCCTTCCGGCGGAGCGCTCCTTCCAACACGGGCACACGATGAAAGTATACGATGCCGACCATATCCGGAATGTCGCCCTGGTGGGTCATCAGGGCAGTGGTAAGACCATGCTGGCCGAGGCCATGCTCTACGACACCGGTGTACTCCAGCGCCTTGGTTCCATCGAGGAAGGAACCACGGTAAGCGATTACCACCCCAGCGAGAAAGAACGGCAGATGTCCGTTTTCGCTTCCTTGTTGCACGTCGAATATCAGGGCAACAAACTCAACGTCATTGATACGCCGGGATACCCCGATTTCGTGGGAGAAGTGGCTGCTTCCCTGCACGTGGTGGACTCGGCGCTCTTCGTCATCAACGCCTCGGAAGGCGTCCAGGTGGGGACCGAACTGGCCTGGCGGGCTGCCGTGAAGGAATCCACGCCGTCGATGTTCGTCATCAACCAGCTCGACAAGCCGAACACCGACTTTCGGGATTTGATCGATCAGCTGCACGAACGGTTCGGTCGCGGTGCGACGGTGGTACAGCTGCCCGGCGGTCCCGGCAGCCGCAGCATCATCGACGTGCTGATCATGAAGCAGATCACGTTCGACGCGAAGGGCAAGATGACCCTCTCCGAGATCGATCCTGCCTTCCGCGAGGAAGCCGACCAGCTCCACAACGAACTCGTGGAGAACATTGCCGAGAACGACGAAAGCCTCATGGAGCTCTACTTCGAGAAAGGGGAGCTGACCGAGGATGAGATGCGGGCCGGTCTTCGCGTGGCCATGATCCGTCACCAACTGTTCCCCATCTTCCTGACTTCGGCCACCGAGAATGTCGGGGTTTCGCGGCTCATGGAATTCGTGGGCAACGTCTGTCCGACGCCCGCGCAGATGCCCGAGGCCAAGACGCAGGGGGGAGGAACCATCAAGCCCGATTCCAACGGCGAGCCTGTGGCCCTCATCTACCATACGATGGCCGAGGCCCATGTCGGGGACTATTCGTTCTTCCGCATCTACTCGGGTACCCTGAAACCGGGCATGGACCTCATCAATGCACAGACGGGCGCCAGCGAGCGTCTCGGTCAGGTGTATTCCATCAACGGGCATGACCGGGATCCGGTGGACACCATGTACGCCGGGGACCTGGGCGCGCTCGTCAAGCTCAAGAACACGCACACCAACAACACCCTGCACCTGAAGGGCAGTGTTGTGGTCATGGAGCAGATTGAGTTCCCCGAGCCCCGCTACTCGACGGCCGTCATTGCGTCCAAGGAAGGGGAGGAGGACAAGCTGGCCCAGGGCCTGCATCAGCTTCACGAGGAGGATCCGTCGCTCAAGATCACGCACGACCAGCACCTCGGTCAGCTGGTACTGGGCGCCCAGGGCGAGATGCAGCTCGAAATTGCCAAATTCCGTCTCAAGAACCGCTTTGGCGTCGATATCGAGTTCATCAAACCGAAAGTGGCCTACCGTGAGACCGTCCAGAGCCGTGCCCGGGCCAAATACCGCCACAAGAAACAGACGGGCGGGGCGGGGCAGTTTGCCGACATCAGCATGATCGTCGAGCCGTATGTGGGCGACTTCGTTCCGGAAGCCGACATCAAGGTGCGCGGTGAGCACATCGAGGAGACGGCATGGGGATCCAAGGTGCACTTTATCGATGCCATCGTCGGCGGGGTCATTGACATGCGCCGCTTCTTCGGTGCCATCCAGAAAGGTGTCATGGAAGCCTGTATCCGGGGTCCGGTTGCCGGATATCCGGTCGGCGACGTGCGTGTCGTCATCCACGACGGCTCCATGCACGCGGTGGACTCCAACGAGGCAGCCTTCAAGTCGGCCTCCCGCGCCTGTTTCCAGGACGCCTTCCGCCAGGCCAACCCGGTACTCCTTGAGCCCATCCACGATGTGGAAGTGCTCGTGCCGGACACCTACACGGGGGATGTCATGGGAGACATGAACACCCGGCGAGCCCGTATCCAGGGCATGGAGATCGAAGGGGTCTTCCAGAAGATCCTGGCGCAGGTACCCGAGGCCGAGCTGTACCGCTACTCCACGTCCCTGCGGTCCATGACCCAGGGCCGCGGCCTGCACCGCGCCACGTTCAACAGCTACGAATCGATGCCCCGCCACGTGCAGGACAGCATCGTGGCCGAGGCGGGAGCGCAGCACGAATAGGGGACGCCATCCCGATCGATCGGGATACGGGCGAACCGCTCATTCAGGCAATGATGCCAAGAGTCGACGGGCGTCCTCCGCTGCCGGATTGCGGCGGAGGACCTCCTCGGCTTCCCGTCGGGCATCAGCCCAGCGCTTTGTGAGCGCGTAAGCACCGGCCAGGTTGTAGCGGGCGCGCTGATCGGACGGATTCATGGAGACGGCCTTCTCCAGGTGCCCAATGGCAGCATCCACCTGCCCCCGATTGAGCAGCAGCGTCCCCAGCACCTGGTGGGCCTCGATGGAATTGCCGATGCGCAGTTCCTGACGGACCAGTGACTCGGCTTCGGCATAGCGCCCCTGCTGCATGCGGATCTTGCCCAGGGCCAGGTGCGGACCACCCACCATGGGGTAGCTCTGGATCACGGCATCCAGAAGATCGGCAGCCTCGGCAAGATCCCCGCGACGCGTGGCATGCACGCGCAGGGCATCGAGCGCCTCAATACGGGTGATGTCATCCTGGTAGACCCGTAGTCCCATCGTGCCGGCCAGCGTTCCTGTCATCAGCGTTCCTGTCATCAGCGTGTCGAGACGCGCCAACCGGCTGCCTGCGGGCCGGAACGGCCAGGAGGCGGTCAGTTGCTGCACCCGGTACGCGCCCGCCAGGGAGTCCACGGCGGTGACGACGGTGGGGAAACCGCTCAGACGCTGTGCACGGTCCCAGGTCCACGATACTCCCCTGTCTTCGCCGAAGCGCATACCGGCCAGACCCATGAGGTAGGCGGCCCCGAGCGTGCGGTATCCGGCAACGGTCGGGTGGAGGTGTTCGAGCATCATGTCCTTGCCCAGGATACCGTCCGATGATGCGGCTTCGAGCGCCTGACGCGTGTCCACCACCTGTGCGCCATGCGTCTGTGCCAGCGAACGGATGATATCATTCATGGCCTCCGGCGCCCGGAAACGCAGTTCGTCCGTTTCCTTGGCACGCAGATAAGCCGCATGGGCCTCTTCCTTCCGCCCGAGCGCTTCCAGGGAGCGGGCCCGGACATAGTGGGCCGCCGCGTAGAGCGGGGCCTCCTCTACGAGGGCAGTGATGCTTTCGAGTGCCTCTTCCGGTCTATCCTCAGCCAACGCCTGTCCCGCAAGCCGGACCCGCTCCGCGGCGGCCTCTTCCGACAGGGTGGCGTTGCCGACGCCGGAGAGGAACGGCGCCTGATCCCGCAGATTCGACGCCAGCGTGCCAATCAGCACGGGTACGCCCGCCTCGGCGTAACGGGCCAGCAACCGATCCATATTGGACTCGAACTGCTGCAACCCCTTGCGGTACAGGTCCGAATCCAACGGAATGCGCTGTTCGCGCACCATGGATTGCATCAGCGTCTGGCCCGGGGCAGACCCCGAGTCGTCCTGTCCAATGCCCATGACCGACGTGATCCCCGCCTGCAGCAGCTGAACGGTCCGGAGCGGGCGCAGGCGCATGTAGAGCCGGATCAGGGTCGGGTTGGAGCCGACACCCTGCGACGAGCCGACGCCCATGGCCCCGTAGTATTCATTGTGGCCGGCGTAGACGAGCACGGCATCCGGCTCAAGTGCAAGGATGTCCGGCTGCACATCGAGCAGCGTGTAGCTGTTGACGGCGGCCATCGAGGTGTTGAGCACTTCAAACCGGAAGGCCGGATGCATCCGGTTCAGGTGGGTTTCAACCACATCTGCCAGATCGGCACCGAAATAGTAAGGCCACCCTGCAGCGGTGGAGCCGCCTTGCAGGACGACGCGGAAGGTGCTGTCGGAACGGGGTTCGCTGAGCCAGTCGAACGGGATGGAAGGCAGGTTGGCCACCGAGGAGAAATACCGCTTGGCCACCTGCTCGTTGGGCTGGATGTATCCGGGATACCCCTCTACGGGCTGGATGAGCCCGGGATTGGATCCGTATCCGGCCATTCGGAGGCCGGCTTCGAGCAGGCCCAGGAGCAGCAACGGAAGCACCAACGCCGCCACGCTGAACAACACGCGCCGGCGACGGGGCAAAGGGGCAGGGGAAGGGTCAGGGCGTCGGGACACAGTTCGAAACGGTATTCCGGGTGCAAGAGGAGCGAAGCGTGGAGTGTACTCCGCTGCAGCGGCCACGGTTCGGTCCCATAAGCAGGGGGATCGGCCGGCCGGGATCCACCCAATGAAAGAAG
>JAQCDI010000217.1 GCA_027620595.1 Bacteroidota bacterium
TATCGTTTTCTGAGGGGTTGGCCGACTCTGTATCCGTCAGCACCCCGGGGTTACCGGCCGGTTGTCCGGCGGGAAAATTCAGGACGGAAAGCGGGGCTCAGGCCTCGGCGTCTTCCGTTTCTGCTTCGTCCATGGCGCGTTTTTCCTTTTCCACTTTCTGGGTGGCTTCGGCAATTTCACGCTCTTTTTCGCCTTCGAGTACGGCGGCGGCAATGACACCCGTGATCAGGTCGATCGACTTGAGGGCGTCATCGTTGGCCGGTATCGGGAAGTCGACGACATCCGGATCACAGTTCGTATCGACGATGGCGACAATCGGAATACCCAGTTTCTGGGCTTCCTGGACGGCAATGTGTTCGCGGTTGATATCCACGATGAACAGGGCGCCCGGCACGCGGGACATGTCCTTGATACCCGAGAGGGTCTTCTCCAGCTTCTCACGCTCGCGCGCCTTCATGAGGCGCTCCTTCTTCTTGAGCTGGTCCATCGTGCCATCCTGTTCCATCTTGATCAGCTCCTCCATGCGGCGGATGCTGCGGCGGATGGTCTGGAAGTTGGTCAGCGTACCACCGAGCCAGCGCTCAACGACGTAGGGCGAACCGCAGTCCGTGGCGTGCTTGCGGATGATGTCGCGGGCCTGCTTCTTCGTCCCCGTGAAGAGGATCTTCTTGCCACGACGGGCGAACCGGGCAATGGCCTCTGCAGCTTCATCCAGATAGGCCTGCGTGTGGTTCAGGTTGATGATGTGGATTCCGTTGCGCTCCATGAAGATGTGGGTGCGCATTTTCGGATTCCAACGGCTCGTCAGGTGGCCGAAGTGGGTGCCTGCCTTGAGCAGGTCTTCGATCGAGGCGCGATGCGCCGTCTGGGCGTTTTTTTCGCTCATGGTATCGTTGTTCGGGTTGATCCGCTACACCCTTCACACACCGACCGAAATCCGCACCGCAGTGTGGATCACCCCGGTCAGTATCCGGGTGTATGAGTGATGAAAAACGGACGGTGACCAGGGCCACCGTCCGCTTGAGTAAAAGGCGATTAACGCTTCGAGAACTGGAAGCGTTTGCGCGCTTTCGGCTGACCGTACTTCTTACGTTCGACCATTCGGGGGTCGCGCGTCATGAAGCCGGCATCGCGAAGCGGCTTTTTCAGTTCTTCGTTGAAGTCGACAAGGGCGCGGGAGATGCCAAGCCGGATGGCTTCGGCCTGCCCCGTCATACCACCGCCACGTGCGTTGACGACGACGTCGAACTTTCCTTCCGTTTCCGTGACCGTAAAGGGCGACGTGATGGACGTCTGGGTCCAGAGGGTCGGGAAGAATTCCTTGAAGTCACGCTTGTTGACCGTGATCTTGCCGGAGCCGTTCGGGCGCAGGTAGACGCGGGCGACCGCATTCTTGCGGCGACCTACTGCGTTGAACTGTGTGAGGGCTGTTGCCATGACTGGATGTTGTTGCGGTTACGCTGAAGGAGGGACCGGGATCAGAGCTCGAGGGGCTGCGGCTGCTGCGCACCGTGCGGGTGCTCGCTGCCGGCATATACCTTGAGCTTGCGGTACATGTCGCGCCCCAGGGGGCCTTTCGGGAGCATGCCCTTCACGGCGTTCTGCACGATGAACGTGGGTTTCGTGGCGCGCAGTTCTTTCGGCGTGCGGACCTTCACCCCACCCGGATATCCGGTGTGGCTGAAGTACTCCTTGTCGTTCTCCTTCTGACCGGTGAAGCGGGCTTTGTCGGCGTTGATGACAATCACGAAGTCACCGCAATCCACGTGGGGCGTGAACTGGGGCTTGTGCTTGCCGCGCAGGATGGTGGCCACTTTGGAGGCCAGACGTCCGACTACCATGTTTTCGGCGTCGACGACAAACCATGCGCGCTCGACTTCGGCCGGTTTGGCACTGGTCGTTTTGAAGCTGTTGATGTCCATCGGGACTCGGGAAGCTGTTGTGGAAGCCGGGGAGGACTTCCGTGGTTCAGACTCCGGCATGACGGGAAAACGCATGTTTACCACGTCGGTGGGACGCCGGAAAAAAGACGCAGACCGATAAAATACGATGATCAGGCCCTCAGGTCAATCATGTATCTCGGTCAAAAGGGCCTCTCACACGCGCCGGGGTGGATTTTGTCCCCGATTGCGGCACCGCCGCCCCAGAAATCCACATTCTTCCACCAATCTTGAAATTGCTCCAGCCCTCCCATGCCCGCATGCGCGCGCCTCAGGCCCTGCGGATCGCCCCCGGAACCGCATTCCCTGCTGAATTCGTGTGGGGGTTTTGCCGATATTGTATGCCTGATCAGGATCGCATTCCCGCATGGGCGATCCGGCTATCTAGCGCAGGTTATCCACTGTACCGTCGAGAGTGCCGACATGAAACGTTTCCTTCTGCTGGCTGCCGTCGTTTTCCTGGCAGCCCTCCCCTCTGAAGCCCAGAACCTGGGCGTAGCCCTGCGTGCCGGGACCACCGGCGTCGGGGTGCAGGTGGGCTACGGCTTCCACCCCCGATTCAACATCCGCGCCCACTATTCGACCTTCAGCCACAGCCGCACGGAGACCTCCACGGGCGAGCCGGACCTGCGCATCGATGCCGATGCCGGCGTCGGCGCCCTGGCCAGCTTCCTGGACTTCCATCCCTTCCGCAACGCATTCCGCCTCACGGCGGGTGCCGGCCAGAATGCGCTCGACGTGTCGGCCACCGCCACCCCGCTCGAAAGCGTGTGCATGGGGGATGAGGACGGCAATGGTGGATGCAGCGGCAAGTCCTTCTCCCCGCAGAAGCTCGGCAACCTGACGGCCCGGATTTCCTACCCTTCGGCCATCCATCCCTACGTAGGCATGGGCTTCGGCAGCCTGGGCAACGGCAAGTCGTTGATCACGTTCCTCTTTGATATCGGCGCCTATTACACGGGTTCGCCCGAAATCGAACTGTACAACGACGGGCTCTTCAGCCCGACCACCGATCCCGAGAACGTCCAGGTCCTCAATGACGGCCTGGAGTCCTTTGCCTGGTACCCGGTGGTTTCACTGGGCATCGGAATCCGGCTCTGACGGCCGCCCTCGCCTTCCTGCCACCCGCTGTGAACTCCTGTAAACGGACCATCACCATGACCCGCTTTTTCCGCTCCCACCGTCTGCTGCTGACCGCCCTGGTCCTGGCCGTGGGCGTTTCCGCCTGTGACTTCCAGGCGGCCGAAGATGCCTTCGACGAATTCCAGATCATCATCGGGCTCGACCCGATCGAGAGCCCCGTTTCGGGCCTCGTCTATGATCGCAGCAGCGGCGAGATGCTGCGCGCCACACTGCAGTTCGGTGGGTCGGGCGCATCGTCCCTGATCGATGCCTACTCCGATCCATTGGGCAGCACGATGGAGGCCGAAGGTGGCGCCGTCACGTTCGGGATTGCCAACAACGTGACGCCCAGCTCCGCTTCGCCCTTCACGTTCACCGTGACGGCGCAGGTGGAGGGGTACTACGCCCAAACGCGCACCGTGACGAGTACCGACGTGGGCGGCGTGGACTTCGAACTGGCCATGACGCGGCAGGTGGACGGGTTCTCCTCGATTGCCGGCACGTCTTCGGTGCAGGACGGCTCCATCCAGACATCGCAGACCGGCGCGGTGCAGCAGACCCGCACGGTGCAGACGCAGGGCTCGGCTTCGGCACAGGCCACGGCCACCGTCACGGCGGGAAGCATTGCCCGGGCCTCCAATGGACAGCCGCTCACGGGCCAGCTGCAGACGCAGGTCAGGGCCTATGATCCCGCACAGGGTTCGTCCAGCCTTCCCCAGGGCGCCACGATGGTCGGCAACGGCAACCAGGCCATCGTCGGAGCGGTCTACTTCCTGATGACGGATGCGGCAGGCCATGCGGCGGCTTCCTTCAGCCCGGGCAAGCGGGGACAGACGTCGGCCGGCAAGGCGGGCGCCTGTGAGCAGGCGGGTGGATTCCTGGAGCTGGTGGTGACCATGAACGATCCGACAACGGTAGCGGCCGTGCAGGCGCTCGGTTCGGTTCAGGCGCAGATCTGGGCCTTCACGCCGGCTGATGGGGCCAACAACCAGCTGGGCAGCACCACCCTGACCCTCAACGGCGGCGCTGTCGAGGGCATCATCTGCGCTGGCGGTGCGCAGGCCAACGTGGACCTCAACAATCTGGGCAATACGGCTCAGGGCGCGTTCTTCACGCTTGTTCTTCCTCCCAACCTCGGCACGCTGGCCCCGCTGGATCTCTCGCTCACGGTTTCCAACGCCAGCGGCGCTTCCGTGCCCGGCACGATCACGTTCCAGGGACCGGGCGTCTACGCCAACCGCAGCCTGTCCTTCCCTTCGGCCTCACGGACCCGTCCGCTCTCCGAATGGCTGGGAGTCAGTGGCTCGTACTTCGTTGCCTCGGGCGGGACGTACACGATCACGGTGCAGGCCGACGGCGGCTCGCCCGTGAGCACGACGGTTCCGGATCCCTCGACGGGCTCCGCATCGCTGGCCCTGAGCGCGGGCGCGCAGACCACCAACTACACGGTCAACGCCTCCTTCTCCTGCCCGCAGGGGACGCGCTTCGATGTAGCGGTGACGAACGAGAGCCTCGACGCGGTGAGCGTGTTCTACCGGCGCCTGCCCGACGGGCAGCCGCGCGTCATTCCCAATGATGCGAGCGTCATCAAGGACACCGACCAGAGCACCTACATCCGCGTGACGGCCATGCTCTCGGCCATCGCCGGCCAGAACTACCAGTTTACCGGTGTGCTGGACAATGACCAGGCCATCGTGGACGTGACGGCCCCCGGCCAGAGCACGTGGAACATCACGCTGGATTCGGACGACGTGGGCATCGGCTGCAGCGCCAACTGATCCCTTTTCCTTTCTTCTACGGCGCGCGGCGGCGCGGACCCCCCGGGGGTC
>JAQCDI010000218.1 GCA_027620595.1 Bacteroidota bacterium
CAGCGGGCGCGCGGCGAAGTCCTGCTGTTCATCGACGCCGACACGGAATTCCTGCATCCCGGCGCCCTCCGGCGGATGTGCGAGCGGTTCGCCGCGCGCCCGCCCGACACCGTACACACGGGCATGACCTACCTGACCGG
The DNA here is from genome assembly GCA_027620595.1 of Bacteroidota bacterium. Lineage (GTDB taxonomy): Bacteria > Bacteroidota > Rhodothermia > Rhodothermales > UBA10348 > JAAZVD01. Next base: position 141 of record JAQCDI010000218.1, read on the forward strand.
TCGCGGCCGGGTCATTGTCACGATGGTGGGTACGCTCATCCTGACCAGCATTCCCTGGTGGTTGGGTCGCCGTGTTCCCTTTTCGGTCATGTCCGGTCTCAACGGACAGTGCTGGATGATAACCCGGGATGACTACCGGGCGTACGAGCCGCACCGACACGTCTGCGGCGAAGTCCTCGAGGACGTCAAGATCGGTCGCTACCTGCACAGCAAGGGCCTGAAACCCATCCTCGATGACGTGACCGGGGACCTGGCCGTGTACATGTATGGTTCGTTTTCCGAAGCCTGGAGGGGATTCCGGAAGAACACAGCCGACATCCTTGGGCCCAACGCCCCGGGTTCGCTGCTCACGCTGGGCCTTTACATCTTGATCTTTCCGCTGGCCCCCTTCTTCTGGCTGCCGTTGCTGGCGTCCCTTCTGGTACTCAAATTCATCGCAGACAGGATCACCCGGCAGGCCCTTTCCGTTAGTGCGCTGGCCCCGGTATCCTACTTCCTCACCGTCTTCCTGGCCCTGGATTCCATCTGGACCCGTGCGCGGGGTCGGATTGAGTGGAAAGGCCGCATCATCCCATGAGCACCACACCTGAGCTCAAGCTGCGTCTGCTGGCCGACACCTTTGCGGTTCACCGATTGAATCCGGAAATGGCGGTCCCCGCAGCCGTATTCGAGTCCACGCCCCATTTCATTGCCCAGACCGAGGAAGAGCTTTCGGTGGTGTGCCGCTCTGACGTCTATATCCAATCGGAACGGTGCGAGCCGGACTGGGCCTGCTTCAAGGTTGTCGGTCCCCTGGATTTCACCCTGGTGGGCATCATTGCCCGTATCTCCCAGACCCTGGCCTCCGAACGCATCAGCATCTTCGTCATTTCCACCTTCGACACCGACTACATCCTGGTCAAACAGGCCGACCTGGAACGGGCCCTCAAGGTGCTCCGCGCCGAAGGATATGGCCTGTGACCTCCCGGGTCCCGTATCGGTGCGGGAAGTCCAGCGGCAGGCCCGTCTGAAGGGCAATCGCTGACGCACATCTTGCAGGGAAAGCCGGTTTCAGGCATATTTGGATGTCAAACAACCCGGGACACCCATGAAACCCGCTCTCCGCATCGTCCTGGCCGTGCTGGCCGGATTCGGCCTCTGGGGCATCGTCTGGAATGCCTTCACGAGCGCCATGATGGCCCTTTTTCCCGATGATCTGGTGGCCAACGAACCCATCACCGGCACCGGCTTCCTGGTGATGTTCATCCTCGTCAGCGCCGCCGTTTCCGTTCTCGCCGGCTGGGCAGCCGCCCGCGTCGGACAGGACCGCGCAGCGACCGCGGTTCGCGCCCTGGCCATCGTGAACCTTGTTTTCGGCATTGCAGTGGAGGTTTCCTACTGGGACCTGATGCCAGCTTGGTACCACATCATCTTCCTGATCCTCGTCGTGCCGGCCACCCTTTACGGCGGACGCCTGGGTAGCTCCCATGCAGGATGAATCGGCTTTCTTCTGGAGCCTGGTCCACGCTTCCGGGAGTGGGTACTCTTCGGGCAAAGGAACCCTGAAGAGTGGGCCCGGTTGCTCGAGCGACCCCGGACGTTCGTCCGGGGAAAATGAATCTCCCAGCCCATGCTGACCCGGCGCCTCGTTCTGCTTTGCTTTCCGTTCCTGTTCCTGGGCTGCGCATCCTTCGATGCCGCCGGCCTCGGCGATCTGCTGGAAGCTGCGGCCCCTCTCGATGAGGCCACGGTGGCTTCAGGTCTGCGGGAAGCACTGGATGTCGGCACGGGACGAGCCATTGCCACCGTCTCCGCGGAAGGTGGCTTTGCGCAGGATGCCGTGCATCGCCTCGTCATGCCCGAGCAGCTCCAGACCATGGCTTCCCGTCTGCGATCGGTCGGACTGGGAGATGAAGTGGACCGGTTCGAGGCGCAGATGAACACGGCCGCCGAGCAAGCGGCCGGTCTGGCGTTTGATGTGTTTGCCGGGGCCATCCGGGACATGACCATCCAGGACGCATTCAGCATCCTGAACGGACCCCAGGATGCAGCCACCCTGTACTTCCGGGATCGCACGCAAACAGAGCTGGCAATCCGATTCGGCCCGGTGGTGGACAACGTGATGAACGAACTGGGCGTGGTCCGGCTCTACGGGGACCTCGTTTCCCGCTACAACAGCATTCCTCTGGTCCGCGGGGTCGAATTCGACCTGCAGGCCTATGTGGTGTCCCGAACCCTGGACGGCCTGTTCCAGACGCTGGCCCTTGAGGAAGCCCGTATCCGGCAAGACCCCGTTGCTCGAACCACCCGACTGCTGCAGCGGGTATTCGGGTCCGTCCAACCTGCAACCCGATGAAACGCATCCTGACGCTCTTCTGCCTTTTCCTGTTCGTGGCCAGTCAACCGGCCCGGGCCCAGGATCCGGTGTTCGAACCGGCCAGACTTGACTCCCTGTATCAGAGCGGTGTGCCATTCGGCACGTTCCTCAAAGCCGCCGAGCGCCGCGTGGAGCGGTGGCAGGCCAACACCGCCAAGGAAGGGTTGACCGAAGGCCAGCGCCAACGCATCGAGGCACTTCAGGGGACCTGGTATCTGCTGGCCGTGGCCGTGGATGGCTGCAGCGACTCGGTCAGCACCATCCCGTTCCTGTCCCATCTGGCCGGTGCGTCCGAACACATTTCCATGCGCATCATTGCCCCCGATACAGGGCGTTTCATCATGGAGGGGCGACCCACACCGGATGGACGCGCAGCCACGCCCACCGTGCTGGTGCTCAATGCGGAGTTCGAGGAGGTCGGTGCGTTCATTGAACGACCCGCGGCCCTGCAGGAATGGGCGCTCAGCGAGGGCGCCGACCTGTCCAGCAATGAGTTCAGCCGCCAGAAATTTGCCTGGTACGACGAAGATGCCGGATGGCAGACCGTGGAAGCCGTCCTCTCCATCATGGAACGTGCTGCGCAGGAGCGGTAGTGGAATCACTTGCCGGGGGAACGGGGTATGCAGGGTCTTCCGATGACCCGCCCTCGGCTATCTTGTATCCACTACCATTCTGACCAGCAAGATCCATGAAGACCATCCTTACCAGCAGCAAGAGCGTAGAACAGGCGGCTCGGGACTTCGAGGAAGCCGTGCCCCGGCACAAGTTCGGTGTCCTCCATGTCTACAATCTGACCGAAACCCTGCGGAACAAGGGGTTCGACCGTACAGAGGATATCCGGGTTTTCGAGATCTGCAATCCGGCCCGAGCCACGGAGGTCCTCGACGTGGACGTAGAAATGAACATGGCCCTTCCCTGCCGTGTCTCCGTGTACTCCGAAGCCGGCCAGACGAAGATCGGCATGATCAATCCCTCTTCCATGCTTTCCATGCTCAACCCCGATGCCCGGCTGAAGCAAGTGGCCGAAGATGTGGAGGCCACCATCCTGGCCATGATGAAGGAGGCCGTCTGACCGCACATTCCACCAACCCGCCAACTCCCATGAAACGTTTTCCCCTTCTGCTGGGAAGCCTGCTGCTTCTTTCTGCTTGCAGCACCCAGTCCGACTGGACCCCTGCCCCGGACGAACCCCGTGCTTTCGTGACGACACTGGGCTCGGATACCGTAGCCGTCGAAGTCTTCACCCGTGAAGCCTCGAACATCACGGGAATCCACGTCGATCGCATCCCATACACCCGGATCACCGAGTATTCCGTGGGCCTCGACGAACTGGGCAATACGACCTCCCTGGACGCGCAGATCACGGTCCCAGCCACCAACCCCGACGGTCCGGCTCCGCAATCCGTTTCAATCCGGGTGGCGGACGGTCAGGCCACGGTAACGCGGGAAGGCGGGCAGAACCCTGGAACGAGCGAGATGGCCGTTCCTCAGGGGGTAATCCTCTCGCTGGGTCGCAATGACGTAGCATCTTTTGTCTTCGAACAGGTGGCCATGCACTTGCGCAACGGCGAGCAGATCAACCTGCTCGGCGCTTCGAACGCGGCCGTCCGGGCCAATGCATCAGGCGTGATCGATGCGGACACGGTCTACATGGACTATTTCGGGCAGCAGCGTAAAGCCTGGACCGATGCTCAGGGCCAGCTTCTGGGCGTAACCGGCAAAGGCACGACCAATAAATCCGAGACCCGCCGCGTACCGCCGTTCCTCGTCGGTGCGATGGCCGATCGATGGGCCGCGCTGGATGCGGCCGGCTCGGGCCTGGGTACGCCGAGTCCGGGAGCTACCACCAATGCCACGGTGGACGGTGCCGAGATTGAAGTCGCCTACTCGCAGCCGGCCATGCGCGGTCGCGATATCTGGGGCGGCCTCGTACCGAACGGTGAAGTCTGGCGCACAGGCGCCAATGCGGCCACCCACTTCACGACGAGTCGGGACTTGATGTTCGGCGAACACATGCTGGCCGCTGGCACCTATACGCTCTGGTCCCTGTATAAGGATGGCGCGTACTCGCTGATCGTGAACGCCCAGACCAACCAGTGGGGCACCGCCTACGATGCGGCTCAGGACCTTTTCAGCGTACCCATGACGTCCCGCACGCTGGATGCTCCCCAGGAACGCTTTACGATCAGCATCGAGGACACGGACGGAGGCGGCAACCTCGTCCTGACCTGGGACACGCTCAGCTGGAGCGTGCCGTTCATGGTCCACTGACAACATGGTCCACTGACGACGTTGACACCCTGGCCTTGAATGCATGCGGGGCGGCCGGCTGAT
>JAQCDI010000219.1 GCA_027620595.1 Bacteroidota bacterium
AATGTGTTCTGGCCGGGAGACATTGCGTACTCCCGCTTTGGCTGCGCCCAAAGTACGGTCGCCTCTACCCCCTGTCAAGAAAGAATCCTTATTTTCAGTGCAAAAAGGGGCATTTATTCCTTGATAGGGGTCTTGCTATTACGGGAAGATTACCCCGCGTCAATCCTCAGGAGAGAGGTCAAAAAGCGTTGCACCCCAACGGGTAAGGTCTTCAAATCACAGCACTTCCACTCCATGACCTGAGGCCCATCCGACCAGGTCGGCAAGTATCCAGGGCTCCCCTGCAGCAGGAATCGGCGTTTCTGGGTTCAGCCACCCGTTTTGAATGATCCCCTGACGGGACAGGGTGGCCACGGCGTCGTTTTTGGGTACGGCGCGTCGGGTAATGACCACGATGTGCACCGCATCCTCAAGGGACCGTGCCAGGGCGGAAGCCACCCTGATTGGATGCACATCCCGTGGAGAGCCATCCGGATCCAAAGCCACTGCAGCCAGGACCGGCACGACAGCCGGTGCCGGCCAGGCACTGGCTGCCAGGCGGGTGGACGGCACCACCTGATCGTCGGCCACACGGAGGAACCCCCGATCGGTGCCCATCAGCGCGGTGGCGTAGAGCCCTTCGTCCGTCAGTCGGTTGGCCCAGCTGCGGTTGGTTTCGCGGAAAACCAGTTCCAACTGCGGATCCTGGCTGAGCAGCGCTCCGTCACGACGGGTCACGTCCAAGCCCCTGGTTTCCAGTTTCCGTTCGTGGGTCTCCCCTGATCCCTGGATGACCATCTGGCGCACGCCTGCCGATTGCCTCCGGAGTACAGTCCGGGCCAATTGGTCCAGCACCATCAAGTCCTCTTGGGCGGCGGCGTCAACACAGATCAGGTCCGTCATGGCAGCGGTCCGTTGGGCAGGATATCAGGGAATGAAGGGTCACGAACCCCTCCCCAGCCCGCCGCGTTCCAACCGGAGCCGACTTGTCAACATTCGTTGATTCCCCCTCTTCCAGGCCCGTTCTTGACGCGTTGTGGAATCCCCGTCCCAGGACGGTCCATCCCGGGATCCGCCGCCGGTCCGTCTCCGTTACGTCTTCCTCCCTCCTGCACCCTTCCTGTCCTTCTGTCCATGGATTTTTGCCACCTGCACTGCCATACCCAGTACTCCCTGTTGGACGGTGCGGCCCGGATTTCGAGGCTTATGGACAAGGCACAGGAGCTCGGCATGCCGGCCATGGCCATCACCGACCATGGCAATCTCTTCGGCGTACCCGAATTCTATACATCGGCCAAGAAGGCAGGCATCAAACCCATCATCGGGTGTGAGTTCTACGTCACGGCCTCCGGCATGGAGGATCGCTCGGATCGTGTTCGTTACCACCAGGTACTCCTGGCCAAGAACGACGTCGGTTACCGCAACCTGATCAAGCTGTCTTCGCTTTCCTACACTGACGGCTACTACTACAAGCCGCGGATCGACCTGGAGACCCTCAAGGCCCACTCGGAAGGGCTGGTGGCCACGACCTGCTGCCTGCAGGGCCAGGTCTTGCAGACCATCCTGAACAAAGGGGAAGCCGAAGCCCGGAAGATCTTCGAGACCTATCTCGACATCTTCGGCGAGGACTACTACATCGAGATCCAGGACCACAATATCCCGGACCAGCACCGCTGCAATGAGGTCCTGCTGCGCTGGTCCCGCGAGTACAATGTGGAGGTCCTGGTAACGAACGATGTGCATTACGTCCAGCAGGAGGACTCCGCGGCCCAGGACGTGCTCCTCTGCCTTCAAACCGGCCGGGAATTCGATGACCCCACGCGGATGCGCTTCGAGAACGATCAGTTCTACCTGAAAAGCGCCGCGGAAATGGAGTTGGCCATCAAACACGCGGACGAAGCCACCGTGCGGCGCGCGCTCGAGAACACGACCCGGGTGGCCGACAAGTGCTCCTTCGAGCTGCCCATGGGCGAACTCCTCATGCCGCACTTCCCGCTGCCAGCGGAGTTCGGCGCGGACATGGATGCGTACCTGCGGCACCTCTCCTTCGAACGTGCCCTGGCCAAGTTCGGTGGTTCACTCACCGTCGAGCAGGAAGAACGCCTCAATCGCGAACTGGGCATCATTTCCCAGATGGGCTATGCGGGGTACTTCCTCATCGTGCAGGATTTCACGACCGTGGCCAGGGATCTGGGTGTTTCGGTCGGGCCGGGGCGCGGATCGGCAGCCGGAAGTCTGGTGGCCTACGTGCTGGGCATCACCAACGTGGATCCCCTGCAATACAATCTGCTTTTCGAGCGCTTCCTCAATCCCGAGCGCGTGTCCATGCCCGATATCGACATCGATTTCGACGATCGCGGGCGCAGCAAGGTCATCGACTACGTGGTCGAGAAGTACGGCCGACAGAATGTCTGCCAGATCATCACCTTCGGGACGATGGGGGCCCGGAGCGTGATCCGGGATGTGGCCCGTGTGCTGCAGATCCCGCTCATGGAAGCGGACAGGATTGCAAAGCTCATTCCCGAAGGCGTCGGCGTCAACCTCGAAAAAGCCATCGACGAGGTGCCGGAGTTCAAGAAGCTACTCGGCGATCCGAACGAGCAGATCCGCAACCTGATGCATTACGCCAAGGTGCTCGAGGGGTCGGCTCGACACACGGGAGTCCATGCGGCCGGCGTGATCATCGCGCCGGGTGACGTGAGCAACTACGTTCCCGTCTCGGTGGCCAAGGGCAAGAGTGGTGGCGAGGATGTGGTGACCACCCAGTATGACGGTAAATGGGTCGAGTCCTTCGGTCTGCTGAAGATGGACTTCCTGGGGCTCAAGACCCTGACCGTGATCAACGACACGATCGATCTGATCGAGCAGACGCACGGCACGGAGATCGACGTGGACGCCATCCCGCTGGATGATGAGCGCACCTACGAGCTGTTCCAGAAGGGCGACACGGTGGCCATTTTCCAGTTTGAATCCTCCGGGATGCGCGAGTGGCTGCGCAAGCTCAAGCCGACCACCATCGACGACCTGATTGCCATGAACGCCCTCTACCGTCCGGGGCCCATGGACAACATCCCCACCTACATTGCGCGCAAGCATGGCCGCGAAAAGGTGACCTATCAGCACGAGATGCTGAAGCCCATCCTGGAGCCGACGTTCGGGATTCCGGTCTACCAGGAGCAGGTCATGCAGATGGCCCAGGTGATGGGGGGCTATACGCTCGGCGGCGCCGACATCCTGCGCCGCGCCATGGGCAAGAAGAAGCACGAGGAGCTGGAGAAGCAGAAGGCCACCTTCGTGCAAGGCGCCGGTGAGCGGGAGGTGGACGAGCGAACCGCGTCCGAAGTGTTTGATCTCATGGCCAAGTTTGCCGGCTATGGCTTCAACAAGTCCCACGCCGCTGCCTATTCGATCGTGGCCTACCAGACGGCCTGGCTCAAGGCACACTACACGGCGGAGTTCATGGCTGCGGCCATGACCAACGAGATGAGCGACACCAAGAAGCTGGCCATCGTCCTCGAAGAAGCCAGGCATCTCGGTCTCGAACTCCTGCCCCCGGACGTCAACGGCAGCCAGGCCCGCTTTACCGTGGAAAATGGTCGCATCCGATTCGGACTGGGCGCTGTGAAGGGCGTGGGCATGGGCGCCATCGAAGCCATCGTCACGGAACGCGAAAAGGCCGGGCCGTTCCGGACGCTGTACGAATTCACCCGCCGGGTAGATCTGCGCGCCGTCAACAAGAAGGCGGTCGAAAGCCTGGTCAATGTGGGCGCCATGGATTCCCTCGAAGGACATCGGGCTCAGCTTGCCGAAGCCGTGGAGATGGCCATGCAACACGGTCAGAAAGCGCAGGCCAATGCCGCCGCCGGCATGATCTCGCTCTTCGGCGGGGCCAGCGGGGATGGCGCGGCCGGAATCGAGCCCACCCTTCCGATGGCCGAGCCGTGGCCGCGCGCCCGACTGCTCAAGGAGGAGCGTCTCTCGGTAGGGTTCTACGTGAGTGGCCATCCCCTGGAGGCCTACTCGGCCGAGGCACGGGCCTTCGCGTCCGCCCAGATTTCGGATGCGGCAACCATCGTGGAACGCGAAGGCCCGATGGACGACTGGAATGCCCGCCAGAACCGCCCCAACCACACGTTCTGCGGCATCATCACGGAAGTGCAGCACCGCACCAACAAATCCGGCAAACCGTTCATCATTGCCCAGTTCGAGGACTTCACGGGGCAGGCCGAGCTCGTTTGTTTCTCGAATGCGTACGACCGCGTGCAGCGCTACCTGCAGGTGGACGAAATCGTACTCATCAAGGGCCAGGTAGAACTGCGCGGCGGAACGGGCAAGGTGATTGCATCCGATGTGATCCCGATGTGGAAAGTGCGCGAGCAGATGGTCAAGACCCTGACCATCCGCATTCCTGCCACCGACCTGCAGATCGAGCAGGTGGATGCCCTCGAGGCACTGCTCGAAAAGAACCGGGGCGGCTGCAAGCTCTACCTGGATCTGGTCTCGGATGCCTCCCCCCAACCGACCCGCCTGCTGAGCCGCTCGTTTGTCGTGGACCCGAACAATGATGTGATGCAGGGATTGGGCAAGCTCTTCGGCCGTCGTGCCATAGTCGTCGAAGGCGAATGATCCGGCCTTCCTTCTGCACCCGCAACCCGTTCATGGACCGAACGTAGCCCTTTTCCCATGCCACGGTCTGCACTCATCATCGTCCTCATCGTGCTCTCGGGCTGTTCGGCCCGCCTGGAAGAACTGCGAGAACGGTATCGACCCGCCTCCGCGCGGGAAGCCTACGTCCTGGGTCTGGAGGAGACGGGCATCG
>JAQCDI010000220.1 GCA_027620595.1 Bacteroidota bacterium
GGCCCGGATCCAATCGTCCAGTTCGCCAAGGAAGGGATTGCGCACGTCGAAGGAAAACGGTTCGCCCGAAACCATGATGTGGCCGGCGCCGAGCCGCCCGAGCGTTCCCTCCATGCGCACCCATCCGTCATCGCCGTAGATCTCGACACGCGGGTCCGAAGCGAACTGCACGGAAACGCAGATTTCGGCGGTGGCGCCGGAGGCAAATCGGAGCAGTACCAGGCTGGTCTCGTCGTGGGGGCTGTCGAACTTGGACCGACTGATGAGGGTGCGTACGTCGGTCAGCTCCCCTTCGGTGGGTGCCATGAACCAGCGGATCAGATCCAGGCAGTGGGTGCCGTTGGCGGCCAGTGCCCACCACCGACCCGTCTGAGGGGCGCTGCGCCAGTTGGTGTCGTCCGCTGCGCGGAATGTCCAGTGCACCCGCATGTGTCGCAGGGTTCCGATGGCCCCATCCAGGAGGTGGTTCCGGACCGCGCGGTGGCCCTGGTGCCACCGGTGGTGGTAGGCCATGGCCAGGGTAACGCCGTATCGGGTGCACGCCTCCAGGATCCGGTCGCAGGCCGCCAGGTCCGTGGCCATGGGTTTTTCCAGCAGGACATGTTTGCCGGCGCGGGCTGCCGCCACCGCTTGCGGTTCGTGAAGCCGATCGGGCGTGGCAATGATGACGCCGTCGAGTCCAGGATCAGAAAGCAGGGCGTCCAGATCTGTGTGGACCGGTTGCGGCGCCCTCAGATCGTGGCGTCGGGCAAATTCGGCGCCCCGCTCGGGAGAGCGGCTCAGGACGGACCAGAGCTGGGCATCCGGATGGAGGCGTACGGCCGGAGCGTGCTGATCGTCGGCAATGCCGCCGGGGCCAAGGATGGCAATGTTCATGGGTTGGTCGGGTTGGGTAGTCAAATATCGGGAATGCCGGGAGGTTTGGAAGCGACAGATGTGGAAATCCCGGATTCGGTGTATCATGTTGGCCATGTCGTTCACCTATTCCACGCCCATGAACCGCTTCTCACTTCTCCTCTGCACGGCCCTGGTCCTGACCAATGTGGCCTGTGCCCAGTCCGTTTCCGACACCGATCTGATCAACCAGGCGCTGGCCGCGGCCCCCGAGGACCTGGCTGCCGATGCACGCGTCCTGTCCTACAACAACCAGGGGCTATACCGCGTGGTCCGCGAAGGAAGCAACGGACTGACCTGCGTGGCCGACAATCCGGAGCAGGACGCATTCGAGGTGGTCTGCTTCCACAGCGAACTGGAGCCCTACATGGCCCGTGGCCGTGAACTGCGTGCCGAAGGCATGAGCGGTGCGGAGAGCGTGGCCAAGCGCGGTGAGGAAATCCAGGCCGGTACGCTGGCCTTCACGGAAGGCCCGTCCACCCTCTACATCCGCTACGGCGAAGAGGCCTATTACGATCAGGCCAGCGGCCAAGTCATGAATTCCATGCTCCGCTACGTGATCTACACACCCTATGCCACGTCGGCCACGACCGGTCTTCCCGAGAAAGCCGCTGGGCCGGGCGCTCCTTGGCTGATGCTCCCGGGCAACTGGCAGGCGCACATCATGATTACCCCTCCGGCTCCCGCCCCGGCAGACAGCTCCAATTGATCCGTCAAAGACGGAGCATTTGCGTTTGAGGACACAGCGTCGTCAGGAAGCCGCCTCCGTGCGGGCCTGACGACGCTGTGCTTCTTTTCGGGCCAGCTTGGCTTGGCGGCGCTCCTCGAAAACCGGGTTGGCGGCGTCCCCGAGATGCGCCTCGCCCCGCTCCTGTGCCAGCGTCACCTGACGCTGGCGTTCCAGCATCCGGGCCTTGTCCTCTTCGCTGAGCCGGTCGTGGCAATGGGGGCAGCTGACGCCTTCTTCGAACAGGGGAGAGGACTTGTCAGCCTCGGATACCGGCATCCGGCACGCGCGGCAGGCATCGTAGTGTCCGCGGTCCAGATTGTGGTCCACCGTCACACGGCCGTCGAAAACGAAACACTCGCCTTCCCAGAGGCTCTCGTTGGCGTCCACGTTTTCGAGGTAGCTGAGGATGCCGCCCTTGAGGTGATAGACCTCATCGAACCCCTCTTCCTTGAGCCACGACGTGGCCTTCTCGCATCGGATACCTCCGGTGCAGAACATGGCCACCTTGGGCTTGGTCGACGGATCGAGGTGCGAGCGTACATAGTCCGGGAATTCGCGGAACGACCCGGTTTCCGGGTTCAGGGCGCCGCGGAAGGTGCCCACCTGGACCTCGTAGTCATTGCGCGTGTCGATGAGGATCACGTCGTCGCGAGAAATGAGGTCATTCCATTCCCGGGGATCCACATAGGTGCCCACGGTGCGGTTGGGGTCCACGCCTTCGATGCCCAGGGTCACGATTTCTTTTTTCAGGCGAACCTTGGTCCGAAGGAACGGGCATTCCTCAGCAAGGGATTCCTTGTGCTCGAGGGCCTCGAAACCCGGTTGGCTGCGCAGGAAGGCCAACATGCCATCGATGCCTTCCCGGGATCCCGATACGGTACCGTTGATGCCTTCGGCGGCTACTAGGATCGTACCCCGAACAGAGCGTGCCTCCATTTCGGCTTCGACGGCATCACGGAAGGATGCCGGATCGGCAATGGGACTGAACCGGTAGAGGGCGGCAACGACGCAGGACATGGCGGGCGGGAAGTGGAATGTCAGAATCCGCCTTGAACGCCCTTTGAGCGGATCAGGATTCGCCGTCGGCCTCGAATTGCCCCTTGTGGGAGCTGTCGCAGAAGGGCATGCGCTTGGACAGGCCGCACCGGCACAGGGAAACCTTGGAACCGCGCCAGCGGATCTCTCCGCTGGCGTCCCGGATGGCCACGTTGCCCTGCAGGAACAGGGAGCCGTCCTTGCGCGGGGTAATCGTCAGCGGACCGCCCGGCTCGGCATGACCCGAGCCTTCCCGGCCCACGGCGCCCGTATCGTCGAAGCCGGCAGCGACGTGGGATTTGTCGCAGAACGGCTTGTTCTTCGAGTGGCCGCAGCGGCACAGGGCCACGCGGCGCTGCGTGTTGCCGGACTGCTCGGGCACGCCGACCAGCCCCAGATTGCCGCGGATGTAGAGCGGCCCACCGGGCACGACGGTGACCGTGTTCTCCGGCTCGGGCGTTTCCTCCGTCTGTCCATGATTATCCGTCCACGCAATGGCCCCCGAAGGGCAGCGGCGGCTGATCCGGTCCACTTCCTCCGTCGAAACCTTGTCCGGGTCCCCGAACGGGTCACGCTTCAATTCGAACAGTTCCGAATCGGCGCGCCAGCATTCTTCGGCGTGTACACACAGGTTGCCGTCCCACACGACGGTCACATCCTGGCCTTCGAAGGTGAGGACTTTCTTCTTGCTCATGGATCAGGGGGCTGTAAAAGGATAAAGGGCTGCGTATGTCCAGGCGAGGGAATGTTTCAGAGCAACGTCTGCCGGTCCGGATGGATTCGGGCGAACCGTGCTGCGGGCTCCGGTGCCTCCCTGAGCATCGTGAAATCGGCAAAATCGAATCCTGGTCCCACCGTGCAGCCGACGAGCGTCCACGTACCAAGCGTCCGCGCGGCCTGCCAGTGCCCTGCCGGAACAACACGCACCGGATGAGCGGAGTCCAGCGGCCAATCGTCCGCCTGGGCCATGTCTTCGGGCAGGATGGTCAATTCCAGGGGGTCGCCCGCAATGAAATGCCAGACCTCATCCGACGTGACACGGTGCAGCCGGCTGATGCCCTGGGCATGACCGGTGTCGAGCAGGAAAAGGATGGTGGTCAGGGCCGATCGGCTTCCTCGGTCGTCCTCCGGCTCCACAGTATGCGGCGAACGGAAGGTTTCGACAAAGAAGCCGCCCTCGGGGTGGGCCTGCATACCGTGGTGCGCAACGAGGCGTTGCGCCTCGGAGTGGAGTGACGAGAGGTCCAAGGTGACGGGGGATTCTGATTCAGGGTAGCAGGGTGATCCAGGATCCCTTGAACGCCGGCGTGCGGCTGTCGGCGTCCACCCGACGATCCAGCAACTGATTGGCTTCAGGGAAATACATGGCCGCATTGCCCGGACGGATCCGGTCAAAGGCGAACACGCGCTGATGGGGCATGCGCCCGCCGGGTCCTTCGACACGCACGCGCTGCCCATCGGTGAGTCCGCGTTCGGCAATGTCCAGGGGATGCAGCAGTACGACATCGCGCTGTCGCGGCCCGCGGTAAAGGTCTTCCTCCTCGTAGACCACGGTATTGAACTGTCCTTCGCTGCGGATGGTCATGAGCCGGAGTTGATCGGGCCTTCCGACCGGGCGAGTGAAGTCAGGCTGCTGGAAGCGGGCCTTGCCATCAGGGGTGGCAAAGGCAGGTGTATGGAAGGTGCGACCGCTGATATGGAATTCTTCCCCGCCGTTGTCCAGTTCGGAAAGCGCCTCCCAGCCGGGAACGACGTCGGCCATCATGCGGCGCACACCGGCCGTTTCGGTCATGTTGGGCCAGTCGAGGGCGTGGAGCGGGTCAATGCCAGTGGTCCGGAGCGCGCCGACGCGGCCGAACAGGTCGGCAATGATATCGATTTCGCTTCGTGGGCCGGGGAATCGGGCAGGCCCGCCGCTGCTGAGGCGGACAAAGTTGAACATCGATTCCTGCGTGGTGGGCTGCGGCTCCTCGTCGCGCGCCAGTACGGGCAGGATGAGGTGGTTGGGCGAGGCGGCCCGGGCGTGTCCGGTGTTCAGCGTTGTGCTGAGCGTGACCTGCCACGGCAAACCGGACAACGCCCGGGCCGCCCAGTCGGCATCCGGATTCGAGCCGAACAGGTTGC
>JAQCDI010000221.1 GCA_027620595.1 Bacteroidota bacterium
CTCAGAAGGGGAGGTCGTCGTCGGGCTCGAACGTATAGTCGTCCCGCGATCCGGAGTCCGCCGCCGCGCGGGCCGGAGCGCTCGTGGAACGCGACGGGGAGGGCGAGAACGAACCGCCATCGTCGCCTCGGCCGCTGAGGATCATCATCTCCTTGGCCTTGATTTCCGTCGTGTAGCGGGTATTTCCGTCCTTGTCTTCCCACTGGCGGGTCTGCAGCGCTCCCTCGAAATAGACCTGGGAGCCCTTTTTCAGATACTCGTTGCAGATCTCGGCCAGCCGGGACCAGGCCACGACGCTGTGCCATTCCGTGCGCTCGACCCACTCGCCGGACGCATCCTTGTAGGACTCGTTGGTGGCAAGCCGCATGTTGCATACGGCGGTGCCGGATCCGGTATAGCGCAATTCCGGGTCCTGTCCCAGATTGCCGACCAGAATGACCTTGTTGACTCCACGTGCCATCAGTACACCTCCTGAATTGTCAATTGGATATGTTCATGAGCCCCTGGCGATTCTGTACGTGTCCGTCTTTCGCGCTCAGCGCGTCCGACCGTTCATGCCCGACGGATCAAGTCCGTCAAGCCGCGCCGACCTTGCAGGTCAGCGATAGGAAACCACCAGGAGATGCAAATGAATGGGAGTGTTGGGGTGGCGCGCTCCATGCTCCCTTTTCATAGAGCCGGGATTGCGCCATTCGTAACTTCGGGGAGAATCTCGTGCCGCCGGATGACACCCCAGTGTCACTCTGATCAGTGTCACTCTGATCAGTGTCACCTGTCTGGTGTCACCCCAGGCAGCCCGATCTCCGGGTGCGGATTCTACGCGTGCCCACGGGAACGTTCACCGAAAGTTTTCCACATCGACGCTCCGTCCTCCGACCCCCGAGTCCATGCCCGAGAAGATCTACGACGCCGTTTTTACCGAGCAGGGTCCGGCCCTGGACACCTGGGCCGATTTCGTGGCCATTGTGCGCCAATTGCGCCGGGACTGCCCCTGGGACAAGGTGCAGACCCACGACAGCGTCAAACACCTGCTGATCGAGGAGGCCTACGAGACCGTGGAGGCCATCGATGACGGGGACATGACGGGTCTGAAGAAGGAGCTGGGAGATCTGCTCCTGCACGTGGTATTCCACTCCGTGATGGCCGCCGAGACCGGGTCCTTCAATCTGCAGGACGTGATCCAGTCCGAAACGGACAAGCTCGTGCGCCGGCACCCCCACGTCTTCGGGGATGTGACGGTGGGCAGCGTGGACGAAGTGCTGACCAACTGGGAGACCATCAAGATCCGGGAGGGCGAGAAGAAGTCCACAATGGAGGGCGTGCCCCGGCACCTGCCCACGCTTCTGCGGGCCTTCCGCATCCAGGAGAAGGCCGCCGGGGTGGGATTCGATTTCCCCTCGCCGGACGACGCCTGGGAAAAGGTGGCCGAAGAGCTGGATGAGTTCCGTGAACTGGCCTCCTCGGATGCGCCGATCGAGGAGCAGGAGCAGGAACTGGGGGATCTGCTCTTTGCCATCGTGAATCACGCCCGCCTCTCGGGTATCAACCCCGAAAACGCCCTCTCCCGCACCAACGACAAGTTCATCCGTCGTTTCCAGGGCGTCGAGCAGGCACTCGAAGCGGAGGGCCGCTCCCTGGTGGATGCCACGCTCGAGGAAATGGATCGGCATTGGGACCGGATCAAGCGGGAAGAGCAACGCTGAGGCAGCCCCTTCGGCAGGACGCGCGCAGGACGGCTTCCTTGCCCAGCCCGTACGCAGCGGCAAAACCGGCATGGAAGGGTTGATACGCACGTTTTCCGACTCGCCGGTGCGGATGGCCGGGGGGCCGAAAGTAGCGTCCGGTCCATGGGCATTCAAGACACGGAGCGCGCCCTTCCTCCCTGAGACTCAGGATAGCACCTTCTCATTCCACCGCCGCCCGAAAATCCGATCAGGCTTCGGCAGACCAGTCGTCCACCACACCCAGGATGATCACATTGGCCGGTACATCCTCCATGCGCATCAACTGCCTGACCACGGCCCCTTCCTTGGCAACGATCACCACGTCGTCGACACCGGCGCCATAGCCCGGATCGATGGCCAGCATGTCCATGTCCCCCTCCAGATCACCCAGGGTGTCGATGGGATGGACAATGAGGAGTTTGCCGTCCCGGAAGGAAGGCGCTTTGCGGGAGGAGACGATGGTCCCCGTCACTCTGCACAGCTGCATGCGTAGTCCTGGAGAAGCGCCGCAAGGCGGCGGGTGGGTGAGGTCCGGAAAAGAAGGCCTGGTCGGGAAGGGCGGGTGAACCGCCAGGCAAAGGCAACATACGCCAGCGCCGCTTTTCCATCAGGGGAAATCGATGTCCGGGTGCGTCGGCGTGCATGCCGCGTGGAAGCCCCCGGGGCGACACGGTGTGCGCCCCAATTTGTGGATAAATACCTCGTTGAATTTATCCCCTCATTCTGTATCATTCTGTCCCGCCTGACACAGGGGCGTTATCAAAACCCCCTGTACGCTCAAAACAGGCGGCTATTTTGTCTCCGCAGCCCATCCATCCGCCCGGCATGTATCTGACAAAAGGCATTGATGCCATTGCGACCATCACCGAGTTGCGGTCCAATACGTCCGAGCTGTTGGAGTATGCCCGCGAGAATGAACAGGGCATACTGATCCAGAAGAACAACCAGCCGTACGCCGTCCTGATCAGCTGGGAACTGTACGACCGCTTGTTGGCTTCTGAAGAACGTCAGAAGGCGAGTGGCCAGGCTACGGCCGGCAAGAAGCGGAAATAAGGTTTTTCGGGCGAACCGGCGTCCGGCCCGATTACTTGATCAGATGGCTGAGTTCGTCGACCCGTCGCACGATCGTTTCCCGATCCATCGTCCGGTAGACTTCCGGCAACAGCGCCTTTGAGGTGCACTCCAGTACGGCGACCAGCGTCTGCAATTCCACTTCCAGGGGGTAGGTCGGCGGCATGAAGTCATCCACGACCTCCTGCAGGATCCTGAGCGTCACGTTGCCTTTTGTCCGTCCGTCCGAAGCGGCGCGGAACTTGGCACGCGTCAGCAGGGCCTCCATGTCGGCGCCCGAGAACGTCCGCTCCCCGTTGAGCAGGGCGTCGGGAATGTCCTTCATGTCGATGTTCACGCCCGTGCGCTTGAGCATGACCTTCAGGAGCTCCTCACGTTCGGCCCGCGTGGACGGATAGAACAGCGCAATGTGTTCTTCGGCACGGCCCTGCCGCTTCAGGTCCACGGGCATGTAGTCCGGCCGCGCCGTAAGGAGGAACCAGATCACCTTGCCCCGATTCTTCGACTGCGACATGAACTGGGCAATCTGACCGAAGACACGCTTGCTGACACCGGAGTCCCCTCCGGCATCGCGGTTGCCGAGAGCGGCGTCCGCCTCGTCGATCATGACGGCCACGGGCGTCATGGCCTGCAGCAGCGTCAGGATCTTCTCGAGGTTGGCCTCGGTCTGTCCCTGCCACTGGCTGCGGAAGTTCTTGAGCTTGACCATCGGCACGCCGATCTCGCCGGCGAAGCACATGATGGAGAAGGTCTTTCCCGTGCCGACCGGTCCGGAGACCAGGTATCCCATGGGCATGACGTCGGGCCGACCCGCTTTCAAGGCTTTGGCGGCCGCCCGCAGGTGGGATTTGGCCTCGTTGTGGCCAGCCACCATGTCCAGGTTCAGGTCCGTCTCGAGGAATTCCAGCATGCCGAACGCTTCGGCCTCGATGAAATCCTTCTTCATGGCCGAGAGGGCATCGAACGTCAGGCGCGTGTGGTTCTCGATCACGTCCGCCATGATGGAACGCAGCTGGATGTAGCCCAGGCCCGCCGTGTTGGAGGCCAGCGCTTTCCAGTCCACGTCCGAATGCTGGTTCCAGTCACCCTCGCGCCCGCCCAGATAGGTTTCCACGTAGCGTTGACGGGAAGTCTCGTTCGGAATCGGGATCTGGATCTCGGCCGTGTAGGGGCTCTGGACCACCTGTTGGTTGAGCTCGCTCAGGTTCTGCGCCACGAGCGTGACCGTGAAGTCCGAGCTCAGGAAGAGCGGATCATGGGCCCACTTCTGCAGGAAGACGAGCGTATTGCGATCCTCGGCCGAGTACATCGAGGCCTCGGCCATCGGAATGACCGTCTCGGCGTAGTCGATGATGCAGGCAATGCGTTTGCCCTCACCCAGACGGATGCGGAAGTAGTTTTCCAGCACCGAGAGCACCCGGACCGGATCCTTGGGTATGCGCTTGGCAAAGTCGGTGCCGAAGATGGTGTCGTACCCCGACAGCGCGCGGTTGAAGTCCTTCTGGGACTCCTTGTCGGCAAAGTGGATACCGGAGGAGCGGTCGTAGAACAGCACGATGTCGCGGGCTGCGAACAGTTCCTCGATCAGGAAGGTCTGCAGCGAGACGTAGATCCGATTGCCATCAGCGTCCTCTGTCGAAACCAGGTCCCGGACGTTGCCATAGAGAATGAACTGCGTGAGGGTCTTGGTGAAGTACTTGCGGGCGAACTCCTGGGCCCAGTCCGGATAGTGCGCCGTGTATTTCTCCAACAGGCTGGGCCCGGCGGGCGCAGTCACCTCCATCGAGGGTGTCGCTTCGATGGGTTCTTCGGCTGGCTGGTCCTGGGGTTCGGGCGTCGTGGGCTTCTGGGCCATGGAGGTAGAGGGCTGGGAGGGAGGATGCAGATCGGCTGCAGGTTCGACGCTCGTACGCCGCAGCGCGGGCAGCGGTTGCGGGTTGCGGGCGAACCGCATGTCCCCCAAAATAAGACGGTGGGCCGCCC
>JAQCDI010000222.1 GCA_027620595.1 Bacteroidota bacterium
GTTGAGGTCCGACGTGGTGACCACGATGGGGTTGAAGATGGCATCCGTCAGGGGATCCCGGGAACCTACAACGACCGGAGCGGCCGTTGGCGCCACTTGCATGGTGGTGGCGAAAGGACTGACGCGACCCGTGATCTGCACCACATCGCCCACGATCAGTCCGTCAAAACCCAGGTTGCCGCCGTCCACGATCTGGATACCCTGGTATTCAGGTCCTTCTGTGTCGGCCGCCACATCCCGGACGAAGAGGTGTATGCGGCTCGGGCGTCCTTCGGAATTGATGTTTGCCAGGCCGGAATTGAGCGGATCGCTCAGGACGACGGCCGTGAAGGTCACGTCCGTGTTGCAGAGGCTGTTGTAGATCAGGCTGCCACAGTTGTTGACGTTGGCAGCGGTCACCGCATCGCCCAGTGTGTTGAGCTGGTCGATCTGGGACTGGGGAATCTCGTTGATCTGCTTGACGGTGACCGCGGTCTGGGCAGAGGCGGTACCCGCGAGCAGCACAACAAGCAGAAGCAGTGCAGTAGCGTTGCGTAGCATGTGTTCCTCGGTGGGTTGTTGGATGGAATTACTTGATGATGACGAATTTGCCGCGTTGGACACGGCCCGATTCAAGGTTCTTGACGGTGAACAGATAGAGCCCGCCGGCCAGGCTCAGTCCGTTCTCCGAAAGCAGGTCCCAGGAGTGCTCGCCTCCCGACTGGATGCGGCCTTCGGCGCTGAAGTTGTCGTACCAACGGGTATCCCCGCGGTAGCTGTCGGATTCATGGTCCAGCGTCTTCACGATCTCGCCGGCCAGTGTATAGATGCGGATCTCTGCCCGGGGCGGCAGATTGGTGAAGTTCAATTTGCGGGTGCGAGACGTGCCGCCGTCCCAGGCAGCGTTCACACGATAGGGATTAGGGTATACGCCGACTTCCAACTCACCATCCTCGGAGGACGGCGTGCCCGGAAAGACGCGGACGGCATTCGCAACACGGGAGGACTCAAAAGACTCCAAGCCGGCGTCAGGATCCCCCTCGTCGATGGCCGTGACCGTAAACAGGTACTGCCAACCGCGCTTGAGATTGCGGGCCTCGAATCGGTACCAGTAGGCCGTCGTGTCCGCCTCGAAGAAGCGGGGCTCGACGAGCTCCACCTCGGTAAAACCGTTGTTGAATCCGGTCCGGTTGCCCGCCTCGTCATACTGCGCGATGAGGGTGGCCTTGTCCAGGATATTCCCGCCCCGGTCGTCCCCGGGATTGCTGCGGTATACCCGATATCCTTCGAAATCGAGCTTGCCCGTGACGGGATCCCTGGACCGTTCGGCGGCCCGATCCCAGTAGAGGGCCACGATGGATTCACCGGCAGCGTCCCTCTCGAACTCAACGCGCACTCCGGGCGAAGCCGGTGGTTCAGGAATCAGGTAGCGGTCCAGGACACCGTTGCCGTTGACATCCTCCTCGGGGTCAAGGCGCCCGTTGAAGTTGTTGTCCTCCCCGGCATACGTGCGCCGCGCCCAGGCCAGATTGTTGACCAACAGGCTCTGCGCCTCGGGCGTGTCGATCGGCTTGCCCGCCTGGCCCTGGAATTCCTCCGGCTTGGGAGCGGCCACGAGAGCAAATGTGACTTTCAGGGTGTCTCCGGGCAGCACGGTCGGGAAGGGCCCCATGGGAGTCAGACCGATCCAGTTTCCCGTGGACCGTGTGCCATCCGTGCGGAGACGGTTGAACCATGCATCGCGGGCCGAAACATACTCGGCCTGGCTGCCATAATTGGCTGGATTGGGGTACCGCGTAGCCATGCGGCGATACCGCTCCTCATCGGACGTGGGCCGGCTCTCATCGTCCGTTCCGCCTCCGAAGAGCCACCAACGCGGGTTCACCGCAGGAGCCGTTTTTCCTTCGGCCAGGTATTCATCGGCCACCGCGGGATGGAAAAACCGGTAGCGTCCGGTGGCCGGATCCCGCCACTCCGCGCCCAGGATGGCAATCGATCCGTAGGTGTTGATGGTTTCCTCCTGCCCGCCCGCGTTGAAGGCGTAGGTGGTGGTCAGGCTGTCGATGTACCCGAGCCCGCCCTTGTTGAAGAAGTTGCCGCCCGTGTCCGTCGTCGTATTGATGTTGCGCACCACCAGGTCATGGAACATGCCCACATAGACACTGTCCCACGCGGCCGGCGAAATGTTCACGATGTCGAAATGCAGGATGACGAACGACTCGGTGAACGGGAAATTCCAGGCGTAAGAGGCCACATCCACGGACATTCCAAGGCGCCCACCTGGATCCGGCATGGGCAGGGAAGTTCCCGGCAGGACCGCAGACGTGTCTTCGAAGGACGAGACCAGATCCAGGTGGCTGACTGCCTGCTTGGTGAAGGCATCCGAGCTGGGCAAAGAGGAACGCTGGAAGATGGATGTGGCCTGCGCCACCTCATACCCCGAGGATCCGGGCGAATAGCCTCCAGATGCCGTGATGGCCGCAGTCCGCACCGTCACGACCCCATCGCTTCGAATGGCTCCTACCCAGAGTCCCGATTCAAACAGGTGTTCGATCCCCGAGTTGAGCGGAAATTCGAAGGAAGGCGGCCCCGTGGGGTTGTTGCGGACATTGGCCTTACCGAAGAAACCCGCATTCGTTACCGTGACCCCCACGTTGCCGACATCCACGACGGCTTCCTCGTAAATCGCCTGGGCGCGTACGACCCACGGACTTCCCGCCAGGAACAGCAGAAGAACCAGGGCAAAAGAGTACGTAGAACGCGGTAGCAAATCGGCTAACGGGTTGGGCGCCAGGGGATAAAAAGCAGTGACCCGGATCCAGCAGGATGCGAGAGGACTCGGGACCGGAAGGATAAGGGGCCATTTTCACGGAATAAAGGCGCAAAAGGCGCCGGACCCGACCAGTTATCCACAATCGTTCCTTGACCGGTCAACGAACGCTTCCATCCTGCCTGACCGCGGAGTCATGAGGGAATGTCGGATGGGAAACAGGACATTCTGTTTCCCCGCCGTCCCGCCCGTTTTATTTACGGAGCCTCAGGTGGGGACGCCGTATTGCCGGCGCATGGTCTTCAGGAAATCCGGCTCGCCGATCACGGTCAGCCGATCTCCCTCCTCAAGGATCGTATCCCCCCGGGGGATCACATGCTGATCCCCGCGCAGGATGACCGGCACGAGGTTGCCCGCCGGCAGATGGACTTCCTTGAGGGACTTGCCCACGAGCTCCACCGCTTTCGTGCCGGCATCGAGCTGCAGATAGAGGAAGTGTTCATCGGCAAGGAGTGCCTCTTTGAGTGCCTCCTCGTCTTCGGCAAAGGTCCATTCCTCGGGGAACGACTCGTCGTCCACGCGTCGGGCAATCTGAGCCAGGATGCGCAGGTGTCGCCCCGGATCCTGTTTGGGGCTGATCAAAAAGAAAATGGCCGTAACGCGGGATTTGACGGCATCGGGGCCTGTCTCGAGATCTGGCGCCTCGATCACCAGCCCGTCGTTGATACGGACGATGACCATTTCCGGGTGGCTGAGCCCATCCAGACTCAGATGGGGCAGGGCCACCCCCCGCGTGACGGGCGTCCCGCCCATCCTCGCTCCCTCGAGGAATTTGCGCGTTATCGTGTGAGCCGTCATCGGAACGCGATGCGAAAGCCACAACGCGGCCTGTTCCACGATGCTGTCGTACGAGGCCGGATCCTTGATGTCGATCACGTGGCTGCGCGCCACGATCTCGTCGAACGGATCGTCGTGCCGGAGGCCCTTTTCCTTTAGGATCTCCCGTAACTCCCGATCCAGCCCGTCATCGCTGCTGCGACCGAGGCGCTCGAAGAGGTTGAAGATGGCGCCTGAGCGGGCCACCCGATCGGACGCGTAGCGCCGATACCAGACGGCGCTGAACAGGAGCAGCCCCGCTGTGAAGCCGATGGCCAGCCACCCCATCTGGAACAACAGCCACATGCCCACGACGATACCGACAATATGCATCCACGGATAGAGGGGACTCCGGAAACCCGGGCCGTAGGAAGCCAGACGTGCCTCGCGCATGACGATGACCGCCGTGGTGCTCATCGCAAACATGAGCAGCTGGAAGGCCGATGCCAGCTTGGCAATCTTCATGGGGTTGACCACCGTGACGAAGAACAGGATCACGGCAACAGTCAGGAGTACCGCGCGGACGGGCGTTCCCGTACGCTTGCTGACCAGACCCAGGGCCTCGGGAAGAATGCGGTCCTTGGCCATGGCCATGGGGTAGCGGGATGCGCTCAGGATCCCGGCATTGGCCACGGAAAAGATGCCCAGCAGGGCGGCTACGGCCATGATGATGGCCCCCGGGCGGCCGATAAGCAGCGCAGCGGCGGTGGCTGCCGGGGTCAGGTCTCCCCCGTTGGCGGCCAGTTGCTCGGGGCCCACCAGACCTATCATCACCACCGAACCCACCACATAGACCACAATGGTCACGGCAAAGGCAAGCAGCATACCCAGCGGCAGGTTGCGCTCGGGGTTGCGCACTTCACCGGCCACACCGGCCACTTTCGTCAGACCCATATAGCTGACAATCACGAATCCCGACGTGGCCACCAGGGAATCCGGATCGGTCAAGAAGAGCCCGCTCAGATTGCCCGCATCCATCCGGAACACGCCGAATCCGGCAAACCACGCAATAAGCAGCAGCAAGCCGGCCACGAGGAAGGCCTGCGCCTGGCCGGACTTCTTGGCGCCGAACAGGTTGAGCGCACTGAAAAGCAGCGCCAGGCCTGCCGCCACGGGCTC
>JAQCDI010000223.1 GCA_027620595.1 Bacteroidota bacterium
ATCATCCGTTGCATCCCACTGTACGCGATGGATACCCGGAGGCAGCGTTCCGTTGACCAGGGTCTTGACTACCTGTCCGAGCACGTTGTAGACCCGGACGGTTACACCCGCTGCCTGCGGCATACTGAATTCTATCGTGGTGGTCGGATTGAACGGGTTGGGAAAACAGGGACTTCCGCAGAAGGGTAACGGAAGAATCTCCGTTTTTCGTTCTCAATTATATAAAATTGTGTGCGCAATTTGGACCAAACCGGGCGGAAGAAGGACAAATAATGCTTTCGGAATGCCGTATTTTTTGACTTCCATCCCTTTGCCTTCATCGCCGTGATCCTGATCCTCGAACCCAATGTCGACCGCTCTGCGGAGCCGTTTTCCCAACTTGCCCAGCACCTGGACTCCCTCAAAGGCATCGAATACACGATCCATGATGTGCATGGCCGTGGCCAGGTGCTGACCGAGGTTTACCTCCTCGGGGATACGGCTTCGCTCTCCCGGGATGCCATGCGCAGCCTTCCCTGTGTCGCCCGCGTGGTCAGGGTCCAGGAAAGCTATCGCATCCTGGGGCGACATGGTGAAGCTCAGCGGCAGGAAGGGTTCACCTACAATGGGGTGACGTTCAGCCAGGATACCCTCAACGTCTTTGCCGGTCTGTGCGCCGTGGACGTCCCCGAGCAC
Source organism: Bacteroidota bacterium (assembly GCA_027620595.1). Classification (GTDB taxonomy): domain Bacteria; phylum Bacteroidota; class Rhodothermia; order Rhodothermales; family UBA10348; genus JAAZVD01. Next base: position 676 of record JAQCDI010000223.1, read on the forward strand.
GTCGAGATCATGATGCGGGCGCTGAAGGAGCACGGACAGCCCTGCACGCGCATGGGAGCCTATAAACCGCGCACGAACCCCTACTCTTTCCAGGGACACGGAGCCAGCTGTCTTCCGGGGGTGTTCGAACTGGCCGGAAAGTATGACATCAAGGTCATCGCCATGGAGGTGACCCACGAGAGTCACGTTGAGGAAATCGATGAGGCGCTCGAGGCAACGGGGCATCCGACGGGGGTAATGCTGCAGATCGGCACGCGCAATACGCAGAATTTCGAGCTGCTCAAGCATGTCGGGAGACAGAAACGTCATCCGGTGCTGTTCAAACGGGGATTCGGGATTACGCTGAACGAATCCCTCAATGCGGCCGAATACCTTGCAAGCGAAGGCAATCCGAATGTTGTTTTTGCCCTTCGTGGCATGAAAACCGGCGGCGGTGACCCCCATCGCAACATGGTGGACTTCGCCCATGTGCCGGTTGTCAAGCGGCTCACCCGCATGCCCGTCTGCGTAGACCCCTCCCACTCGGTCGGATCAAGGGACATGTCCCCGGATGGACTCCCCGATGTCTATCATGTCACGGCACAGGGCGTGATCTCGGGCGCCAACATGGTGCTCGTGGACTTCCACCCGAATCCGGCCAAAGCGCTGGTGGATGGTCCCCAAGCCCTCCGGATGGGGGAACTTCCCTGGTTCCTTGACGACGTGGCCATCGCGCGGGAAGCCTACCTCAAACGCCGCTCGCGGGCCGACGCTCACCACGCCAATCCAACCTCCTGATCCATGAACGTACTCGGCATCGACATTGGTGGAACCGGCATCAAAGGCGCCCCGGTAAATACGGTTGACGGCGTCCTGCTGGCCGAACGTCTGCGCATTCCAACCCCCAACCCTGCCACGCCGGAGGCTGTGGCCGAGGTTGTCAAGGAAATCGTCCATCACTTTGAATGGACAGGACACGTAGGATGTACGATTCCGGCCCGGGTCGAGCATGGGTTGGTCCGCACCGCCGCCAACATCCACAAAGGATGGATCGACACCCAGGTGGATTCCCTTTTTTCCGGGGTCACGGGCTGTCGTGTCACCGTGCTGAATGATGCCGATGCAGCGGGGATCGCATCCATGCGTTTCGGGGCCGGACGGAGCCTCGACGGACTGGTGTTCTTCATCACGGTCGGCACAGGCATCGGTTCGGCCATGTTCTACAATCAACAGCTCATACCGAACACGGAACTCGGACACCTTCGATTGAAAGGGATGGCAGCGGAGGAGTATGCCTCTAACCGGGTGCGGGAACAGGAAGGCTTGACCTGGAAAAAATGGGCGCGCCGATTCCAGAAGTACCTGGACCGCATCGAGTTCCTTTTTGCTCCCGACACGATCATCATCGGCGGGGGGATCTCACGACCGGCGAAAGTGGCAGAGTACTGGAGTTACCTTTCCACGCGCGCTGAGCTCAGGCCGGCCGAGTTGGAAAACGAGGCCGGCATCATCGGAGCAGCGGCGGCCGCAATCTGAAACTGCGGTTTGCCGAACCGGACAGGAATCCTCAGCGGATCACAGTGATCCGGTCGGGCACCACGAGCGCCCCGGGAAATTGCCGCAGCAGGGCCGGCACGATGCGGGATGCATCTTCGCGCCGCTCGAAATCCCCTACCCGGATGCGATAGAGCGGCTGGCGGTAGATCGAGTAAACGACCACCGTTTCGGACAGCCCGAGTGCCTTGCGCCGTGCGTCGGGGAGATTGTTGAGCCACCTGCGCACGTCGTCTTCCACCCGAACGGCTTCTTCGCGCTCGCTGGAGGAGAAGACCTGGACCCGGTATCCGTCCAGCTCCACGATCTTGCCGTCATCCGCGGTGCTGTTCATCAGCGCCGCAGGAACATCATGCTGCAGGACGTCCTCCTCGAGGGGCGGGACATCGGGATAACGGTCCAGGTCCACCGTCTCCACTTCGGCCCACGTGGTCGGGCCGGTCTCCTGCGGAAGATCAGCGGTCGAGGTATCCACCACGGGCATCGGGCCGGCGCAGGCAAGCGCCGAGCAAAGGACCACTCCGGCCGATCCATACCACAAGGAAGAATATCGCATGGCTCAGTAGTCGGTCTTGGAGGCGGCTCCTTTGAGGATGGCCACCGATGCGCTGGCGCCGATGCGGGTCGCGCCGTGGGCAATCATGGTTTCGGCATCCTCCTTGGTTCGTACCCCACCAGAGGCCTTGACACCCATGGACGGGCCCACGGCCCGGCGCATGAGGGCTATGTCCGCCGCCGTCGCGCCACCCTTGGCGAAGCCCGTGGAAGTCTTGACGAAATCGGCACCGGCATTGCGGGCCAGGACCGAGGCAATCACTTTCTCCTCGTCCGTAAGAAGGGCCGTTTCCAGGATCACCTTGACTACGATTCCGGCGGACGCACCCCCCCTATGCCGATGCCGACCTGCCTGACGGGCCGATTCGACCACCGCGCGGATATCCGCCTCCACCTGGTCATAGAGGCCGCTCTTCATGAACCCCACGTTCATGACCATGTCCACTTCCGTTGCGCCATCCCGAACCGCACAGTCGGCTTCCGCGGCCTTGACCTCGGTTGTGGACGCTCCGAACGGGAAACCGATGACCGTGCACACGGCTACGGGCGAACCAGCCAGCAGGTCTGCAGCCAGACGGACATGACACGGGTTGACGCACACGGAAGCAAAACAGTACGTGCGTGCCTCCTGACACAGTTCGCGAATCTGGTCCTGCGTGGTTTCCGGCTTGAGGGCTGTGTGATCAATCATGCGCGCCAACGGCGGCGCCAGATCGCAGGAGGAAAAGGCATACCGCTCCGGCTGGTCGGCACACACACCGAAACGACAGGCACCGGCATCCACGAAGGAGTGCAGGGCCCCATGTGCAGGGTTGGCGGCCGGAGCGGATGACGCACGAAGAGCCGTGCTCGAAGAGCCGGCCACCCGCTCATACCGCTGCCGCAGGCGGTCCAGTATCTGTTGGCGTTCCTGATCATTCATGGCGTCATGATACGCACGAGTCCACCGGTGATTCCTTGGTATTCATGTCAATTTGCTGCGGGGATCAGACGGGATCCGGCGCGTTGGGCGCCACAACCACCTTCAAGGCTTGAGGGAGCACGGAAACGTCCAGGTCCCGGGCCTGCAAGGAAAGGATCTCTCCGTCGGCATGCACAGGGAGCCCCCGATCCGTGTCGATGTGCAGCGCGGCAGTCCGCAAATACGTCACTTCTTTCATGCCGATATGCCCTCCGAAGCGCACCTTGGGCAGCAATGCCACCGCGCGCAGCACCGAGATATCCTCCACGATGCAGGGATCGAGCTGGCCATCCGAGATCAGGGCACCCGGGTTCACGGTATACCCCCCGCCCGAGTCGAAGGCGTTTCCGATGCTTACGAACATGAGCCGGCCGTTGAAGATCACTTCCCCGTCCCGCCCCTCTGTGCGGATCGTAGCTCCTCCCGAGATCCAGCTTTTCAGTCCGGCCAGGATGGCCATGGTATAGCCCAACGGATACCCCTTGTAGCGAGGTGCCAATACGGCGGTATGGGCGTCGAATCCGACGCCCAGGGCATTGATGAAGAACCCTGATTGCGTCCTCCCTTCCTCTTTCCACTCGACCGTTCCGGCATCGGAAGCGATGATCCGGCCTGCAGAAATGGCCTCCAGTGCATCGGACCAGGCGGTGGGCATGCGCAATGCCCGCGCAAAATCGTTCCCCGAACCCAGTCCCAGAACGCCCATCGGCGCTCGGATGCCATGGTGCACCATCCCTTTGGCCACTTCGTGGACCGTGCCATCCCCCCCACAGGCCAGCACCAGGTCCGCTTCGCCTCCGAGCTCGGTCACGAGCTGGGTTGCATGACCCGAGGCCTCTGTCATATGGACCCGAGCCTCCGGGAAATACTGCCGGATTCCCGCGACGATCTCGGGAATCCGATTCCGGTTACGACCCCTGCGTGAAACGGGGTTCAGGATGGCCAGGACGTGCTTGAATGATGACATGCCGCAAGGTACGGCGTCCCTACTTCAACCTCTCCTGTCATCC
>JAQCDI010000224.1 GCA_027620595.1 Bacteroidota bacterium
CTGATCGATGGACTGCCAAAAGCAGATCGGGATAACGGCTGGCGGATTTGCGGCGAGCTGACGCCCACCGGCCAGAAAGTAACTGGTCTCAGACCGGCACGCCAGAAATGCGAGCCCGCAAAATGCGCTTGTTATCCGCACGAGTAATCAGATTCGGGCAAGTTGAGCGTCATGCCATACTCCAACTACCCAAACAACATTCTTATCGACGCGATAGAAGAAGCGATACGGCTTAACAACCACCTGTTGGAATTCAGAGTCAGGAAACTCCGGAATAGGACTTCCGGAATCCGGATAGTCTTCGAGGCGACTGAGAATGCGCTCTGCTTTGACGCGAAAGTTCTTGGCCGCCGATGGCTTGTCCGCCTTGATATAGCGAAGGGCGTCCAAATACTGTCGCCTTGCTGGGGGCGTGTACTGAATGGAGAGTTTACTCGCCAAGGATCTCGTCAGCCTCCTTCATCACGTCAGCCATTGAGTAGCCCACGCCAGCTTCAATGTCTTTCTCTCCCTGCACCAGGATCTTGAGAATCTCGAGCTCTTTCTGGGAGCGCTGATATGCTTCGGCTCCCACCATGACCACGGCTGCCTTGCCGCGCTGGGTGATTACGAGAGGCTCTTTTGATCCGGCGACCTGCTTTACGAGGCCAGCAGCTTCTTTTCTGAATTCAGAGATCGGGACGATCTGGGGGATGGTTTTCATAGCGCTCGGTCCAGCTTAGTTGTACAATAGAATGTACGACCATAAGGACAAGTTCCGAGTGCGGATAACATTTCTTCTGCGGAGAGGTGAGTCAGAAAGCCCACCAAACGCCGCAAATGAGTACATACCCCAACTTTAGGGCATACATTGACTTAGCGCAAGGCGTAAAGCGGCGTAATCTTACTTTCGCCGCATAATTGTTCGCCGTGATGAGCGCATCTGGAGAGCAGCGAACCAAGCTCCGCCGCATATCACGCCCCACCGACCGCATATCGCGCACGCGGCATATCACCAATCAGAAAAAGGTTAGGATCAGCGCCTCCAAGGGTCTTCCTGAAAAACAAGACCCCCATGGAAAGACGGTCAGACGACGCGCCTCGAAAGCAGGACAACCTGCTCCGAAAAGAGCGTGCGCAGGGCTCCCTCCATCGCCTCTTCCACGAAACCTGCCGCCGCAAGAGTCTGGCTCCCTCCACCGAGGAAACGTATTGGGCGTGGACCAAGCGGTTCATCCGCCACTACCAGAACAGGCACCCGGCGGACCTGGACGCCGAGGACATCCGGGAATACCTGAACCATCTGGCCAGTCAGCGCTCGGTGGCGGCTTCGACGCAGAATCAGGCATTGAACGCGCTGGTCTTCCTCTACAAGCAGGTGCTGCACATTCCGGTCGACGAGTTCGGCGCGTTCATCCGTGCGCGCAAGCCGAAGCGGCTGCCGGTGGTCCTGTCAAGACGCGAAGCCAAATGCGTGCTGGGCCGCATCGAGGGCATGGTGGGGATGCTCGCACGGCTGATGTACGGCAGTGGCCTGCGGGTGGGCGAGGCGGTAACGCTGCGCATAAAGGACCTGGATTTCGAGTACGGGATGATCCACGTGTGTGCGGCAAAGGGAGAAAAGGACCGGCGCACGATGTTGCCGGACGAGTTGGCGCCGGCTCTGCGCAGGCATCTCACACGCATCAGGCGGCTGCACGAAGACGACCTGATGAGCGGAGGCGGCCAGGTACCTCTGCCCTACGCGTTCGACCGAAAATCATCCTCGGCCGCGTCAGACTGGGTGTGGCAGTGGGTCTTCCCTTCGGCTCGACAGACCACGATTCCGGCCACGGGCCAGATTGTCCGGATGCACGTGTCGCCGAGCACGATCCAGAAGGCAGTAAAAGCAGCTGCCAAGGAGTGCAGCATCATCAAACGGGTCACGTCCCACACGCTCAGGCACAGCTTCGCGACGCACCTGGTCGAGACGGGGTGCGACATCCGCACGGTGCAGGAGTTGTTGGGGCACAGGGACTTGCGCACCACTATGCTCTACACGCATGTGCTGGGCAAAGGGTTGGCGGTCCGATCCCCGCTGGATCGCTGATGGGCACAATAAGTTGATTTGCCCCGTGCCGCTTCAACCCGGATCTTGCCGCAAACCAATCCGATCCGAATGCGCCGCTTCCTCCCTCTCCTGCTCGCCACCCTGACCGCCATCCCGGCAATCGCCCAGGAACGTTCCTGGATCGCCGGAGATCACCACATCCACAGCCGGTGGAGCGTGGGATGGGACCGCACAACCGACCCCCCAACCCCGAAGAAAGGGGGCGACGCCATCTATCCGATCCCGATGAACGCCTTGATGGCCGAGTACCACGGGCTGAGCTGGATGGTGGCCACCGATCACGGCGGGCCGAACCACTCAAAAATCAACCGGGAAGAGGCCTATCCGGAACTGCTGCTCTCCCGCAAGACCGTACCCGGCGTCATCCAGTTCTGGGGCATGGAATTCGACACACCGGAAGCGGAGCACAGCAGCCTGATTATTCCGCATACGCACGACGAAGCGGATGTGCTCTACGAAATCGAGCAGAGCTGGGCGCGGCTCGACGCGTGGCCGCCGGACTCGACGCGGGATCAACTGAGCCGCATGATCGAGGCGCTGGACCACATGAAGAACCTGGACACGAAGCCCATCGTGATTGCCAACCATCCCTCCCGTACGGCCACGGACAGCACCACGGGCCTGGTCAGCCAGGCAGAGCTGCGGCAGTGGAACGACACGGCGCCTGACGTGGCGGTGGGCATGGCGGGCGCGCCGGGTCACCAGGCAACCGCGCTCAACCCGGACGGAACACAGCGGGTGAACGGCGCCCGGGGTGCATACCGGCGAGCCCCGACAATGGGCGGTTACGATAGGATGACGGCCATCGCGGGCGGATTCTGGGATTCGATGCTGGGCGAAGGGCGTCGCTGGTGGATTACGGCCAACTCGGACTCGCACGTAAACTGGAAAGAGGGCGGCGAGGACTTCTGGCCGGGCGAATACTCGAAGACGTATGTCCTCGCAGCCAAGAACCATGATGACATCCTGGATGGCATCCGCAACGGCCGGGTGTTTGTCACCACGGGAGACCTGATCAGCGAATTGTGGGTCACCGCCACCACAAACAACGCACAGACAGGCATCGGCGGGGAGATCGCCGTCCGCCGGGGTGCCGACGTCACCATCACGATCCGATTCCGGGACCCGGACAGCGCAAACGCGGGCAACACCAACCCGGCCGTGCAACGAGTCGACCTGATCACAGGCCAGATCCATGGCATCCAGGACAATCTGGGCCTGGACGTGAACCCGTCAACCCGCGCAGCAGCCCGATTCACGGCGGCAGACTGGCAACAGGACGGCGAGTATCGAACGATCACGACGACGATCGAAAACATCCAGCACGACATGTACCTGCGCATCAGGGGCACGAACACCGACGAACTGGAGCCCCTCCCCGACCCCCTGGGCGAGGATCCCTGGTCGGATCTGTGGTTCTACGCCAACCCGATCTTCATCGCCGTGCAATGAACCGGCCCGAAATCATTCATACCTGAGCGACCGCACAGGGTTGGCCTGCGCCGCACGCCAGGTCTTTCCACCGATGGTCACAAAGGCCAGCAGCACACCCACGACCAACGACACGGGGAAGTACCAGAGAGGTATGTCGGTGCGGTAGACAAACTGCTGCAACCAGTCGCTCATCATCCACCACGCCAGCGGCCAGGCCAGAAGGTTCGCCAGCAGGATCCACTTTCCGAAGTCGGTAAAGAGCATGGCCACGATGCCAGTGGCGGATGCGCCGAGGGATTTGCGGATGCCGATCTCCTTGGTGCGCTGCGTGGTCACGAACGCCGCCAGACCGAACAGGCCCAGACATGCAATCAGGATGGCAAGAACGGCAAACACGATCAGGATCTGCCCCACCTGCTGCTCCTTCATGTAGCGCTCCTTGAAAACGTCGTCGAAGAAGTCGTAGCGGAAGGCTTGCCCGCCCGATACACTCAGCCAGGCGGCCTCCATCGCCGCCAGGGCTTCTTCGAAGTTGTCCGTGGCCAGTTTGACGGACACTTCGTTGTGCTGCCAGGCGCCACCGGAGAGGTTGGAGGCAAACAGGAACGGTTTGATGGGTTTGTCGAAGGACTCGACGTGGAAGTCGCGCACCACGCCTACAATGGTCCATTCCCCTTGCCCGAACCCGGAAATGAGGCGCGAGCCAACAGGGTCTTCGAGCTCAAGGAGCCGAACCGTGGACTCGTTCAACACAATGGCACGGTCGTCGCCGGGCATCTCGGCGTCGATGAAACGGCCGTCCACGAGCTCCAGGTCATACACGTCGTCGAACGACCCATCCGTGAGGTTCGTCCATATGAGCTTCCCTTCGGATTCGGGACGACCCTCGGGGGTATAGAGGTTGTCGTTGTTGATGCGGCCGAAGGTGTGCGAGCTGGAGGACACAGCGCGTACCGCCGATTGTCGACGGATCCCCTCTTTGAAAGCGGGCAGGTCGCCAAAAATGTCATCGGTGTTGTGGACCACGATCACCTGATCACCCGAAAAGCCCAGATTCTTGTTCTGGACGTAGTCGAGCTGGCCATATACCACCAGCGCAGCCAGCACGAGCGCCGAGGAAATGGCGTATTGGAACACGATCAGGCCATTGCGCAGCCCGGATTTCGAGCGGCCCGCCTTGACACCTTTCAACACGAGAGCCGGCCGAT
>JAQCDI010000225.1 GCA_027620595.1 Bacteroidota bacterium
CTCCCGCCTCCCCGATGAACCTGAAGGATCAGATATTGGCCCGCATGTACGTCATCATCACGCTGATGGCCATGTTTCCCGTTCTCGTCGGGTTGCAGGTGCTGCGCGTGTCGGCGGTGGACGGGGATGATCTGCGGCAGGTGGTCGAGATCCAGTCCTCCGAGTACCGGGTCATCCCGGCGCTGCGTGGGGAGATTTTCGATGCCGCGGGACGACCGCTGGCCGTGAACATCGAGCGCGTGGATATCGCGGTCGATCCGTTGGAGAAGGGGTTCGATGAATCCTCGCGGACCTTCTATGATCGGCTTGCGCAGGTTTCGGGTGTGCCGGCCTCCACACTCAAGGCCCGCGTCCGTAACCGGGTAAGTCAGCGCTACGCCATGCTCGTACGCGACGTGCGCATGTCCGCCGATGAACTCAAGTGGTTTGCTGCCATTCCGGGCGTCATCCCGGATGGTTCGACGTCCCGCCGCTACAATCACGGCACGGCTGCCGCCCACATCCTGGGAATCGCCGGTACCGATGGGGGGCAGGCGGGTCTTGAACTGCAATTCGACAGTCTGCTCAGCGGCCTGGACGGCCAGCGGCTGCTTCGCAAAGACCGGCGCAACCACGTCAAGTTCATGCCGGGCAACGAGGAGCGGCCTCCAAGGCACGGAGAATCCCTGGTCCTGACCATTGACCTGATCCAGCAATCCATCCTCGAGGAAGAACTGGAAAAGGGCACGATCGAGGCCGGAGCCACGTGGGGCGCGGCCGTAGCCATCGATCCGAAGACGGGTGCCATCCTGGCGCTGGCCAACTGGCCCACGTTTGATCCGAACCGGCCGGGCGCCTATTCCGTGGAAGCCCGCCGCAACCATGTGATCAACGACAAGATCGAGCCGGGATCGGTCATCAAGGTGGTGCCGGCCGTTGCCGCCATCGAGAAGGGTCTCGTCGCCATGGGCGACTCCATCGATACGGGGGATGGGCGGCTGCAGCAGGGCCGATTCACTATTACCGATACGCATCCCCACGGGGTGATTTCGTTTTCCGAGGCCATCATGGTGTCGAGCAACGTGGCCACTGCCATGGTTGCCGCCCGGATGACCAAGGGGTTGATGTACCAGTACGCGCGGCAGTTCGGATTCAATCAGAAGACAGGAATCGAGCTACCGGGAGAGGCGGTCACGACCCTTTTGAAGCCCGATCGTTGGGATGCCACGACCCAATCGGCCATGAGCCGCGGATATGCCATCGAGGCCAGTACGCTCCAGATTGCCCTGGCCTACGGTGCCCTGGCCAACGGCGGCGTACTCATGAAGCCCTACATCGTGGCCGAGCGCCGGGATGCCAACGGGCAGGTCACCTGGCAGGCCGAGCCGGATTCGGTCCGCCGCGTGTTCGACCGGAAAACGGCCGAGATCCTGATGCCCGCCTTTGAGTCGGTGGTATCCGAAGTCGGTACCGCGCCGCTGGCCCAGGTGGAAGGCCTGCGCATTGCGGGCAAGACGGGAACGGCACGCAAATCGAACGGGCGGGGATATGTCGGCGGTGCCTACCGGGCCACGTTTGTCGGTTTCTGGCCCGTGGAGGATCCGCAGGTGGTCATTGCCATCGTAATGGATGAACCGAGGAAGAGCATGTACGGCGGCATCGTGGCGGCCCCGGTTTTCCGCAACGTTACTGAGCGCTGGATGGCGCGCATGGACGAACTGGCGCCATTCGTCAAGGAAGATGGAGCGCGTGTGGTACCCGAGGCTCCGATGACCATCCCAGATGTTACTGATCTGCCGGTCCCGATTGCGGATCGACGACTACAGGCCTTGGGCCTGGAGCCGCGCGGATCGAACGAAGACTTCATGGCGGCGGTCGCCGAACAGGCGCTCGCCCCCGGAACGGAAGCCCTGCAGGGCGTGCCCGTACGGTTGGCGTCCCGTGTGGACTCCCTCCGTGTGATGCCCGACCTGGACGGACTCTCGTCCCGGGAAGCGGTGGCATGGCTCAATCAGCTGGGGGTCGAAGCGCTCCTGGAAGGACACGGAACAGTGGCGCAGCAACAGCCTGCGCCCGGTGCGCCGCTTCCTTCCCGGGCCCGCCTCGCCCTGCACTGACCCCATGACAACCCCCATGCATGACGGAAAACCTTCCATACCCGCTGATGACGCCGCCGCTCACCCTGCGTGCTTGCATCGAGCGGCTCCAGGAAGCTGGCCTCCTGCTGGCTTCGGAGGGTCTTCCCGATGCCCGAATCGACGGCCTGACTGCTGACAGTCGGGAGGTCGGGCCTTCCACGGCTTTTGTCGCCATCCGCGGCACGAGCACGGACGGCCACCTGTTCATTGACAAGGCTGTTTCAAACGGAGCTGCCGCCATCGTGTGCGAGGCGGGGCCGGCCGGCGATCACGGATCGCAACAGGCCGGCCCCGCCCCCGCACGCGAGTTGTCCCGGCTGACGGTATCCGACTCCCGCCGCGCGCTGCTCGAGCTGGCCTCCCTGATGCACGGGGACCCCGGCCGGGAACTGCACGTGACGGCAGTGACGGGTACCAACGGAAAGACAAGCATTGCCACGCTCGTCCACGGCATCTGGCACCTGCAGGATGATCCCTGCGGTCTGATCGGCACAACCGGCATCATGGACGGGCGAACTTTCCACTCCACCACCCACACGACACCCTCGCCGGACCAGCTCATGGGCTGGATGGCTCGCATGCTGCGGAACGGGTGCACCCGGGTCGCCATGGAGGCCTCGTCGCATGCCCTCGATCAGGCGCGGCTGAGCCCTGAGGACACGGATGTGGCCGTATTCACGAATCTGACCCGGGACCATCTGGATTACCACGGGTCTTTCGATGCCTATTTCCTGGCCAAGAAGCGGCTCTTCGACGCGTTGTCGGAGGATGCCGTGGCCATCACGAATACGGACGACCCCCGCGGACAGACCATCGTGGCCGACACCCGCGCCGCTGTCATGACGATCGGTACCACCGGTGCCGACATCCGCTATACCATCGTTGAGGAGTCCCTTTCCGGTCTGAGGCTCACGCTCGACGGGGATACCCGGACGTACCGCCTGGCAGGGGCCTACAACGGGTTCAATCTGGCGGCCGCCTACGCGGCTGCCCGTGCCGGTGGACTCTCCCGGAATGAAGCGCTCGACCGGCTGGACGACCAGCGACCGGTTCGGGGCCGCTTCGAGCTTGTCCATTCCGAAGACGGGCGAACCGTGATCATCGACTATGCGCACACGCCCGACGCATTGGAAAATGTGTTGCGAACCACACGGACTTCCCTGAGCCCGGATGGCCGTCTCTGGTGCCTCTTCGGCTGCGGAGGCGATCGTGACCGCGGCAAACGCCCGCAGATGGCGAGCCTGGCCGAGCAACTGGCGGACCACGTGGTCGTTACCAGCGACAATCCGCGGAGCGAGACCCCCATGGCCATACTCGACGACATTCGTGCGGGGTTCGCCCACCCTGCGGAAGCCACCTGGATCGTGGATAGACGGTCAGCCATCCGGCACGCCGTCGGGGCCCTGCGCTCCGGCGATGTCCTGGTACTGGCCGGAAAGGGTCACGAAACCACCCAGACCACCGGCGGCACCACCCTCCATTTTGACGATCGGGAAGAAGCCCGGCTGGCGCTCGGCCTGGCGGATCCCACCACCCACACCGGCTGAGCCCACGGGCCGGAAACCCCACAACCATGCTCTATTACCTCATCAAATACCTCGAGGCGGTGTTCGAACCCCCTGGATTCCAGGTCATCGAATACATCACCGTCCGGGCGGCCCTGGCGGCCATCACCGCACTCCTGATTGCTCTCCTCCTGGGCAAGCGGATCATCCGCTGGCTGGCGGCCAAGCAACTCGGCGAACAGGTCCGCGAAGGGATCCATGCCGGTGCGGTGGATCACACGCACAAACAGGGCACACCCTCCATGGGAGGACTGATCATCCTGATTGCTGTACTGGGGTCCACGCTGCTCTGGGGCGCCATCGCCGAAGTCTATGTTTGGCTCATCATGCTGGCCACGGCGTGGATGGGGGCCTTCGGATTTGCCGACGACTACATCAAAGTGGTCAAGAGGGACAAATCAGGTATACCCGCGCGCGTCAAGCTGATCGGTCAGATCACCCTGGGTCTGCTGGTGGGGTCGATCCTCTACTTCCACCCACAGTTTTCCGACATCCGGACGCTGACCTATCTGCCCTTTGTGGCCGATGAGACCCTCAATTACGATGTCCTGCGGCATTTCGTGACCGGCATCGACCTGGGATGGGTCATCTATATCCCCGTCGTGATCTTCATCCTCACGGCGCTCTCCAATGCGGTCAACCTTACCGATGGGCTCGACGGTCTGGCCGCCGGGGTGACCGGCATCGTGGCCGTGGGGCTGACGGCCCTGGCCTACATCGCCGGTAACGCCATCTTCTCGGACTTCCTCAACGAGATGCTTTTGCCCGGTGCCGGAGAACTGACCGTTTTTGCCGCGGCGCTCGCAGCCGGGTGCTTCGGGTTCCTGTGGTACAACGGCTATCCGGCCACGGTATTCATGGGGGACACCGGAGCGCTCTCGCTCGGGGCCGCCGTCGGAACGATGACCCTGATGGTCAAGAAGGAGCTGCTCCTTCCGCTTCTGTGCGCGGTCTTCTTCTGGGAAACCCTCTCGGTGATCATCCAGACCACCTGGTTCAAGTACACCCGGCGCAGGTATGGCGAGGGCCGCAGGGTCTT